>DAORIL010000513.1:0-5097 GCA_035438525.1 Pyrinomonadaceae bacterium | reverse complement strand
TTTGGCTCTACTGATTCAAACCGTCGAACATGTTGCCTCACCGCCGGAATTGCTGGCAAACGTCCGAAAGATACTTCGTCCGGGCGGGCGCGTGGTGATTGTGACCGATAATACGGACTCGCTCGATTTTAAGCTTTTCAAGCGGCGGCATTGGGGCGGTTATCATTTTCCTCGTCATTGGAATTTATTTAATCCGCTAACACTTAAAAAACTTGCCGACAAAACCGGCTTTGAGGTTGAGAGATTGACCACACAAGTGAGCCCCGTCAACTGGGTTTATTCGGTTCGCAATTCCCTTTCGGATCGCCGCGCTCCGCGCTGGCTAGTCGAACAATTCAGCCTGAAATCGCCCGTGTCACTCGGTATTTTCACGATTTTCGATACTCTAAATAATCTGGCGGGACGCGGGGCATTACTAAACGCGGTTTTGAAACGTCCCAATGAATAAGAAATGATCAAGCATTCAAACAAACCCATCGTTATTCTCGGAGCCGGTCTTGCCGGTTTATCCGCTGCTAATTATCTGCACCGCCAAGGCGTTCCGGTCATCCTTTTTGAATCCGGAAATAAAATCGCCGGACTCGCGCAGAGTTTTCACGACGAAGACGGTTTTACCTACGATTTCGGAGCACATTTTATTACCAATCGGCTGGCAAAAGCTGTCGGTATTGAAGATCAATGCCGGACGGTCAGACATTATGCCGAAACGGTTTGGCTCGGCGGAAAAAACTACTCTCATCCGTTCGGCTTGATGAAAGTTCCGCGAATGACTTTGAGCGGTATCAGTGCCAAAATCAAATCCCTAACTGGAAATAGCAAAACGGAAACGGCGGCGGATTGGTTTCGTGCGGCTTACGGCACAGCTCTGGCTGATGAAGTGGCAATCCCGCTGACCGAAGCGTGGTCGGGTGCCAAAGCGAACGATTTATCTCCAGCGGTTGGTGACGGCATTTCAAGCGGCATCGGGCGCACACTTTTGTTAAAAATTGCTTCGCGTCTGACGCGCCGCGCCGTTTCGTGCGGTTATAGCCGCGAATTGCCCGAAAAACCGAGCGTCTATCACGTTTATCCGATGGGCGGGATCGGAACTTTGTGTCAGAAACTAGCCGAAGGCTTGGACGGGGTGATTCAACTGGAATCGCCCGTTGAAAAAATTCTGGTTGAAAACGGCAAAGCAGTCGGTGTGCGCGTGAATGGAAGAATTCAGGAAGCGTCAGCCGTAATCAGCACCGCACCAGTTAATATTTTAGGGAAAATCGTTGAAGGGACAAACAAACTCGAACCTCTTACGCGGTTTCGTTATCGCCCGATGATTTTTGTCAATCTGCGCTTGGAAGGTCGCGGACTTCTGCCGGATGTCGTGACCTGGACACCGGGAAGTGAATTTCCCTTTTTCCGCCTGACCGAAACTGCTCTTTCGATGCCGTGGCTCGCGCCCGAAGGTAAAACGGTCATCACGGTTGATATTGGCTGCGAAAAAGGCGACGAATTCTGGCAAATGGACGATGAACGCCTGGGTGAGCTTTGCGTTGAAAATCTGAAACCGATTATTCCCGATGTCTGCTCGCGTTATCTCGGCTGTCGCGTTCTCAAAACGCCGATTGCCTATCCGGTTTTTCTGCGGGAATACGAACAAGAACGACGCGCCTTGATGGACGGCACGGGCGTTGAAAATCTTTACAGCATCGGGCGCAACGGCGAATTTTCACATATTTTTATGGAAGACGTTCATTACCGCGCCGAGCAGAAAATGAAAAGTTTATTGGACCATTCTAGCGAAAAAGCCAAAGTTTCTAATTCTCAAGCGGTCTTGTCCAAGAACCAACTGGTTGTCGGGCTTTTTAATAATAATTCGACAAATGGACAAAAAGATAAACTTGGTCCGGCTGAAGCGATAGCTCCGGCTGAGTGGTGGCGAGGCAAATTAGAATTTATGAGAGAGAACAAAGAAATTACAATGCTGACGCAAGGTTTCCTGACCTGGTCAATTTTTAGTTTGATGACTATTTCCGCCTGGCTGGCGGGTGTTTGGTTAATTTATTTCGGTTTGCAGTTTTTCAAACTTGTCTCACCAGGCTATGATTTCCTCGCAGCAGCTAGTTTAGCCACTCTGGTAATTGCGGGAACAATAAATCGCTTTTATAAATTCGCTTAAATGCAAGCGTCCTTAAATGAATTAATTTAACGCGCTTTGTTAAACAGGCTTCCAGATAAAATTATAAAGAAGAATTTTCAAGGCAAGAATTACCACAGCTGCCAGAAATATCCGACGCAGCCAATGGTTATCTATCTTCAACAAGCGTTGGCGTTTAATTGTTCCCTTCCCCAGAAAAGGCAGCGTTCCACCGACGCTCATAAACATCAAGGCGAACATATTCGTCGCCAGCGCGACACGCGGCTCGACCCCAAACTGCAACATCGCCGGAACGGTTATTAATGACGTGCTGCCTGTCACCACGCTGATCAAGCTGGTTAGAAAGAAAACAATAATGAGTGCGATTTCTGCAATAACGGTCAAGTTTTTATTATTTTAGTTAAATTAACGAAATTTCTTTAAATTGTTGATTTACCTGCTTTCGTTCAATTTCAAAAATGTGATTTTACCCCATTAGCCATAAATTGCCTAATTTCTTCTTGACTCCATACACGACTACAGGGTTTATCATTATCTGGTAGCCGAAAATTAGGCTATAATATTTGTTAAGGAGTAAAAGAAAATGGCATTACGAAAAGGCGAAGTCTATCGCTGTCCGGACACGAACTGTGGTTGCGAAATTACGGTGACCAAAGGTGCGCCGGAGGGCTGCAAGGGACAAGAACAACCGCGTTGTTGTTGCGGTAATACGATGGAAAAAGTCTCAGACTAGATAAAAATGCGCGAGAGATGTTTCGATTTATCGGCATCCCTCGCCAAATTAAAATAGATTTAGCGGGAAATATGAAAACGGCAAGAAAACAAATTCATTTCGGATATCCAGGCTTAGAGCGAACTTCGATGAAAATCGGCGAAGTTTCGCAAGCGTCGGGCATCGGCATCGAGGCTCTCAGATTTTATGAGCGAAGCGGTCTTTTAGGCAAACCGATGCGTTCAAACAGCGGTTATCGAATGTATGACGAAGGCATTTTGGAACGTCTTGCGTTTATTAAAAAAGCACAGACTCTCGGATTTTCCCTTGAAGAAATCAAGAAAATTATCCACGATGCCCAAAGCGGCGCAAGCCCATGCGACGACGTGCGCGAAATTGTCCGGCGGCGGCTTAAAGAAGTTGAAGAACGAATTAAAGAAATGCAGCGTTACCGCAAAGAGCTGGCAAACACACTGGAAGAATGGGATCAGGTCGGACGTGCGCCGGGGCATATTTGCGGGTTGATCGAAGCGACTGAAATGGAAAGTTCGCCGTCTAACTCTTCTAAAACTCTACCGAAAAACAAGCGAAAAATCAGCATTTGAAAATTTTTTGAGATTTTTGAAAAATATCGCTTGACTCTTTACTCGACTACAGAGTTTATACTTTAAAATGTGATTCGATAAACGGATCTTTGAGCAAGGAAATTATGGTTATGAATCAAGTAAAATACCCTACACGGGAAGGGTTAAAAATTTTGCCGACAAGCATCGAAAACACGAATTCTGATAATTCTTGCGGATGCTGCGGCACGAGTCAAACGATAAATATTACAAGGAGTAAAAGGAAAATGAACGAAACAACAATCAATCAAAAAACGACGACTCTAACTGCCCCGGAAATTGTCTGCGGCGGGTGTGCGAATTCGATTAAGAAGGCATTCGGAAGTGTTGAGGGTGTCTCAGTGGTTGAAGTGGATGTGGCAAGCAAAAAAGTAACGGTCAATCACAACGCGGAGGTCTCGCGTGAATATATTGTAGAGGTGCTTGACCGCGCCGGTTATTCAGCCGAGTGAAGACAATAGGCTGACGCACTTAAATCCGTTTCCGCTGAAAGATTTATTCGGCGGAAACCTAAAATCAGGATAATGGGTTAAGTTATGATGACGACAAAAACGATTGATCCGGTCTGTGGAATGGAAATCAATCCCGAAACCGCCGCCGGACAGAGTGAATTTAAGGGCGAAACCGTTCATTTTTGCTCGCCGGCGTGCAAGGAAAAATTTAATGCCGAGCCGGAAAAATATTTTAAGCCGGAAGAAAAGCCGATTGACAATAAATCTAAGGGCGCGAATAAGGGCTTGACGACCAAACAGGCGACGGACGGAACTCACAATAATTATTCGCTCCCGAATAGCGCGGGCGAAAGGGTTGATTTGCCGATTACGGGAATGACGTGCGCGGCGTGCGCCAACCGCATCGAAAAACAATTAAAAAAGCAGACGGGTGTTGATGCCTGCTCGGTCAATTTTGCAACCGCCCGTGCGACGGTCAATTACAATCCCGAAAAAACGAATGTCGCCGCGCTCGTCCAAACCGTCAAAGATACGGGTTACGACACGGCGGGAACGGCGCGGGCTGAATTCGTCGTTGATGATTCGGCACGTCCTTCCGGTTCAGGCTCACAGCTTGAAAATCATCTCTCGAAACAGCGCGGCGTGGTCAAATCTGATTTTAACCTGGCGACAATGAAAGTTTCGGTCGAGTATCTGCCGAATAATGCCGATTTGAAACAAATTCGCGCCGCGATTGAAGATTTCGGTTACAAGGTGCGCGAAGTTTCGGGCAATACCGATTCAGCCGAAGATTCGCTCGAACACGCCCACGCCGAAGAATACGCGGAACTCCAAAAAAAATTCTGGATTGCCGCTGTTTTATCACTTCCGATTCTGGTGATCGTCATGTCGCACGGACGGATTGAATTATTCAATTTCCCGGGCGTCAATTGGTTGCAGCTGGTGCTTGCCACACCGGTCGTTTTTTATTCCGGCTGGCAGTTTTATCGCGGCGCGTGGGCGGCTTTTCGTCATCGGGCGGCGGATATGAACACTTTGATTGCCGTCGGCACGGGAACGGCATACATATATTCAGTGCTGGCGACTATTTTTCCGTCTTTCTTTGCTGGTGCATCAAGTCAAACGATGAATATGCCGGGAATGGCAGTAACGCTAGGCGTTCCGGTTTATTTTGAG
>DAORIL010000512.1:0-5102 GCA_035438525.1 Pyrinomonadaceae bacterium | reverse complement strand
AATCAATTTTGTCGCCAAAATTCATAAAACGCGGAGCAGACGGACGCACCATCAGAGGCTGTTTAGCAGTCACATTCGATTCGCCAAGACCAAATTGTTTGGATTTAGTCACCGCCACCGCCGTAATTCGATAACGCGTCAGATTGTCGGGCAATTTCAAATCAACCGTTGCTTTACCATTCGCGTCAGTTTTAACCGAAGGCGCAAAAATCGCAGTTGCCGCAAAATTTCGGCGGAGTTGCATCATTTCGACTGAGGAGTTTTGGTCGCCATTTCTTTCCGATGATGGCTTTTCTTTCCTGTTGCCTTGAGTTTCAGGCTTCGTTACTAATTCAGGGTTAGCTACCTGATCCATGTGAGCAGAAGGAGGAAGTTTTGCTCTTCCCAATTCATCTTGTGACGGAGTTGCTGAAACATTTGCCGCATTTGCACTTGAGCTTTTAGTTACAATTGGCTCATCGGTTCGAGCCATATAAACTGCGTTAGGTTTCATTGCTGGAGGAGGTTTATCGTCACTTCCACTTCCCATTCCCTGTCCACCTCCTCTTCCAAAACCATAGCCATCAAGATTCAGCAAAATATTTTCACGGGAATGAGTGTCATTCGTATTGGCTTCGAGTTGTTGATAAAAAATGTCGAGCGGGTTATCAATTTTGTAGCCTGTCAGTGCCAAAATGCTTTCGTCAACAGCGACCAGAGCGACTTCGGAATTAGTGACAGCATTGCCTTTATTATCTGTTACGGCAATATTTACCTTAGTTTGCCCCGCAGGTTGGAGAACTTTGTCAACGGGTTCGGCGGTTACATTCAATTTGCGCGAAGCAGTTGAAATATCGAGATTTAGTTCGCCCGTGGCATACGCAGGAATTTTCGGAGATTTGGCATCATCTTCATCAAGAAGAGTTTCGCCAACCAAAGTTACTTGGACGTGGACGTTTGGCAAATATGCTTCTTCAATCGGAATTTTTAAAACGGTTGAAGAAGCATTCAAGCTAAATCTTTCAGTTTTGACGATGCCATTACGTTCGAGAGTCATTACACCTTCGGCAGGAAAAAATGGCGCATTGAGCAAAATTTCTGCCGTTTCGTTTGGTGTATATTCTTTCTTGTCAGGAATCAATTCGGCATCTTGTTTATCCAAACTACTTGAAGTTTGACGATTTCCGCCTGCCACCCAAACAATTAATTCGCTTTCGTTTGGACGCTCTTTTTCGTCTAAAACCCGCGCTGTTATTGTATATTCACCACCTTGTTTCGCTGTAAAATCACACGAAGCAACTTCGGTTGCCAATTTTATCTGACAGTTTTGAGTGTCAATGACAACATCTTGCCATTCGCCTTTGACCTGTTGCCAATCTTTTAATTCAGCAGTTACAGTGACAGGCGCATTCGCTACAGTTTTTCCATCAATATCAGTCGTGATCGTGTCAATTTTAAAGGTTTCGCCTGATTGGACAAAAGTTTTCGGCGTTCGCAATCCGACATATAATTTTGAAGGATGAACTAAAAGCGTAGTCGAACCGCTAAAGGTTTGGCGATTAACATCCTGAATATTTGCTTTGGCATCAATCGTATATGGACGCGCAGGATTTGCTTTCAAAAAATCGAGCGCAACCCGATGTTTTCCCTCAACATCAGTTCTGCTCTTAAATTGTTCATTTGTCTGCAATTCCCAATTGCTTTCGGAGTGATAACCCCACCACGGCGTAAATTTACCAAAGGTAAAATCTTCACGATTGGGCGGAGTATAGTTAGTTGGCTTGGCAGAAATATTCCAATTTGTTTCAGCATTTGCCAATCCGCCACCCGAAAAATATTTGGCTTCGGTCAGCAAGGTTGCAGAATCGCCAAGATAAAATGGTGCAGCGGATTCAACGCTTGCACTCACTTCAAATTCAGGTCGGCGAAATTCCTGCACCGAAAAACTGTGACGAAATTCGCTTGAATCCAAATTGCTAACTGCTTTTAATTCTAATTGTTGAGTGCCGAGATTAACATTTTCGGGAATTTTTAACTGCAAATCGAATGCGCCAAAAGCGTTTAGAGTTGCCGTTCCTTTGCTAATTTCATTTTGCAAAGCGTCTTTCAAAACATAACTGATACTGCTCGCCGAATCCGCTAATTCACTAACATCGGACATTTTTCCACCCGTCATTTTTCGCAAATAGCCTTTGATAGAAACGGTTTCGCCCGGACGATACATCTTGCGGTCATCGAAAACAAACCAGCGCAGATTTTCTTTGTTTGGAGTTAAAAACCAACCGGTTCCTTCCTCGGATTCACCGTAATAATAATCATTTTCCGGAATTAGCACGGCCGAATCATTTCCTTGCTTAGCCATCAAAAACACTCTTTCTTTAGTTTTTGCTTTGAGCAATTTAAGATTTCCAATTCCGTTTGCTTCCGAAACTCCCGTAGCACCGTTAGAAAGTGAGAGTTGCACATTTCCAAGAGGTTTTCCATCTTTTAAGTTACTGGTATAAACATTAAGTTGCTCATCATCGCCAAACGCATCAAGTCCAAGATTTGTAACTTGGAGCCATTTAACGATTGGTTCATCATAGTTTTTCGTCTTAACGGGTGGTTCGACAACTAAAACGGCGTGACCGAAACCGTTTTTCAAGGCAGGTGCAAGGCTAATGTCCGTATAAATAGTTTCATTCGGTGTGTTTTTGACTTTAATAGCTTTATCGAAAACTAATTTCCCAAAATTTGGATAAGTTTCGTCTCGATTTTCCTTAAAATTAAGAAATCTCAAATAATCTCCGGGCGAGACTGCATAGATTTTGACTTTTAAAGTCGTGTAATTAGTTGAAAAAACTGTGTAGCGCGGATTTGAAATTGGCGCAACGCTCAAAAAATCCCTGTCGTCTGAATCTTCAAGACTCGCTTCTCGCTCTCCTGTCGTGAGAGTTGTCGAAATATCTTGCCCCAGAGTTTGCCCAAAATCATCTTTTAACGAACCTAACACTGTAATTTTGTAAGTTGTTCGCGCTTTGAAATCTCCACGAATTTCAATTTCACTACCATAAATACTGATGTTTGGCTCTTCAACTTTCGGCTCAATTTTAAGCTGAGATTTATCAAAACTCTTTTCATCCAGCGAATTATTAAACTTAATTTCCCAACTATCGCTTGGCTCACAAATTGTTTTTTTCTCGTCATAACCACAATTTGTTTTAACCAATTTCAATTTACCAACTGTTTGAAATAAAAAATTTTGCGCTTCATTTGTCGTCAAACCTCCTTCGGCAGACTGCAATCCTTTTTCAAACGAAAAATTGAGCAAAGCATCGAATGGAAAAAGTTCAACCGCACGAAACGCCAGCCAATGATTTTTTGGTAAGTCCTTGATTCGTTTGGTAAGTTCTTGATTCGCAGAAATTTCGCTTTCAGTTGCGAGACGCAGCGGAATGTTTTTCCCAGTTGAAGTTGCTGAAATCTTAGCTAAAACGGCTGATGGATTTATTCCTTGGTCAAAACTTGCCACCAAAATTTCATCTCGACGAAGTGTGCGACCGTTTTCCGCAAAACTTTCAACCTTCGGCGGAGTCGTCGAAAATTCCCACGAGACATCTTTTTGCAAAGTGCCGCCGACTGCCGATTTTGTTCCGGCGGGAATTGTGGCGGTAAAGTTGGTCGCCATCGGCAAACGCTTTTCGGCATCGAAAATTAAAACTCGTGTGCCGAGCCATCGCCACTTGCCTTTAACGGCAGGAGTTAATTTAACGGGAACATTTTCGCCCGCTTCGGTTTGCGAGGTGACTGCAATCATCGGCTGCGAAAAGGTAATGCTGATTTCGGGCGTGACACCGACAATTCCATTTGGGGAATAGCGAATGACCTCCAGCGTTTTTGAATTTGAAACATTCGGCGCAGGTTTAGTTTCATCTGCCGGAAATTTGGTGTTGATGGTCGTTCCTGTTTTCGGCGGCGGCAAACTGTCGGAGCGCAATTTGAATTCGGATTTCTCTTCTGTTGGAAGCGGTGCAAGGCGTTTGAGGATCGAATCAGTTTCCATGGAGGTTAATTTTGCAGTTGAAACAGGTGTTGGACTTGTGCGGGGAGTCGCTTCGGGCTTTCCTTCACGGACGCGAAACTGCAAGCCTTTCTTTTCTTTTTCGGGTTCGTCAGCTCTGTTTTTAGCGACTGCAAAAATAGAGTTTGAATTTGAATTTTGAGCCAACGAAAATGGAGCAAAAAGAGTTGTCCAAATCGAGAAAATAACGAGCAAGGAAACAAACGGTTTCATAGTTTTTCAAAATGTAGTTCAGGGGCGGAATTTATCTCAAGTTTGTTCTGAAATACCGAATAATTTTTTTAACTTTTCCGATTCGATGCGCCAAGTTTCTAAATTTGTTGCTTTTGTCGCGAAAGTAATAATTAAAATAATTCCCGGACTTCGAAACTTTAAAAATTAAAAGGATAATGAAACTTTCGCCTCATTATCCATAAAATTAAATAATTTATCTACTAAATTTTATAATTTTACTTTCCCGTGATCACCGCCGCCGGCTTCTTGTCCGGTGACCAAGGCTTTGACAAATCCGTATATTTGAACAAAAGTCGAATTAGGCGCGTCCCAATATTCGGCTTCTTCGATTGTAACTTTCAAAAGAGCCAATGATGGGTCATCCAATCCCTTGGGAAACCAGGCTTTATAGATCGGATTCCATAATTCTTCGATCTTGGCGCGGTCCTTTACCAGACTTGCAGTTCCCGAAACGGAAACATAGGTATTTTCATCCGGCTGCGAATAGGACACATTAACCCGATTATCTTTTTCGATTTCTTCGACTTTTGCCGTTTGATCACTGGTAAAAAACCACAAATCACCGTCAAATTCGAACTTTTGCGTGGACATGGGACGCGAATGCATTCTGTTCCCTTTCAGCGTCGTCAGCATTGCAAAATCAATTCCTTCGATTAGTTCTTTCAGTTTACTTATAGATTCTACTCTTGTTTGTTGCATTGT
The DNA here is from genome assembly GCA_035438525.1 of Pyrinomonadaceae bacterium. GTDB lineage: Bacteria > Acidobacteriota > Blastocatellia > Pyrinomonadales > Pyrinomonadaceae > JAIBCC01. The sequence goes on along the minus strand of DAORIL010000512.1, from coordinate 127 downwards.
GTTACCTCTTGTTTTAACTATTTGTCCTAAAATCAGACAGTAAAACAATACTCAGCAATAGTTATTCCACAGAGACTCTTTTTTGTGTTGAAATGGTTTGAATTATTTGAGGGAAATTACCGAATCG
>DAORIL010000511.1:0-5106 GCA_035438525.1 Pyrinomonadaceae bacterium | reverse complement strand
TCTTAACAGTCGCGTTTCTGCCTTTACCATATAATTACCTTTAATCTGCTATAATTGTCGAATTTACTATAAATATGACGTTCCGCCGGAACTAAAAACCTAATTCAAACTTGTGAAGATACTAAGGAATAGAGGAGAGACAAAGAGATTTCTTCAATCTAACCCTGTATCCCTTTGAATTCCTTTGATTATTATTGAATTAAACTGCCTCTAAAACCCGTTTCATCATTTATCGAAAGTCAAAAGTTTGTTAAAATCCACAAAGTTATGAAAAAGCTGATTTTAGCACTTTTTACCCTGATCATTTTAGTTTTACTCGGCGCAGGCGGACTTTTTTATTGGATGAATAACGTAATGTTTACAAAAATCGCCCACGGAAAAAGCAATCAATACATTCAAATTCCAAAAGGTTCGACACCAAATGAAATCGTGGATAAACTTGCGGCGGAAGGCATCATTAACAATGCTTTTGTGGTGAAAAACTATATCCGTTTTTTGGGTGACGGCAGTAAAATAAAAGCCGGAGAATATCAATTTGACTCACCGATTTCGCCGATTATGGTTTTGCAGGAGCTTGAAAAAGGCGAAGAACGCACCTCTAAACTGACTATTCCCGAAGGCTTTACCCGTTTTGATATTGCCAAACGTCTGGCAGAGAAGTTTCCGCAAACTCCGCCGATGGATGACAAAGCGGTTTTGGCTTTGATGGATGACACAAGTCTGATTAAAGATATTGATCCGACAGCCAAAAACCTCGAAGGATTCATGTATCCAAGCACTTACAGTTTTCCCAAAGATGTCAAAATGCAGGATGTCATCAAGAAAATGGTTGAGCAATTCAAAAAGATCTGGACTGCTGACCGATTTCTCAAAGCTCAACAAATGGGCAAATCCGCTCACGAAATTATTACGATTGCCTCGCTGATTGAAACCGAATCAAAATTTGACGGCGAACGCCAAATCGTCGCATCCGTTATTTACAATCGTTTGAATAAAGGCATCGCGCTCGGCATTGACCAAACCGCCGTTTACATCGCCAAAATGGAAGGACGTTGGGACGGAACGATCAACAAAAGCGACCTCGAATCAAATTCGCCCTACAACACACGCAAATTTGCGGGATTACCGCCCGGACCGATTTCTTCTATTTCCGAAAGCTCGATTGATGCAGCTTTGAATCCAAAACAAACCGATTATATTTTTTATGTTTTGAATGTCGAAAAAAATGACGGTTCGCATAATTTTTATTCTTCCGCAGCAGAATTTGAAAAAGGAAAAGCGGCTTATCAGGTTTGGCTGGAACAACAGCGGGCGAAAAAACGAGAGGAGAATGGAAATAATTAAGGGAACTTTTTGAAAAGATTGGTGTCTAACAAGTTATGAAAAGTAATCCATTCATTTCGATTAAAGAAATTAGACTTTTAATTATTTTTGGCTCATTAATATTTTTTCTGACAGTTTCGAATATGGGTTCGATTGTTTACGAAGATTCTTTCAAAAATAACGCCATAGAATTTAGTTCATGTGGGGTTTTGCGAACAAACTTCGTTCACTATTTTCGCTTTTTATCGTTATTAATTTTCATTTTTCTGCTTATTGAAACTAAACACATCTTTACATTTCTTTCTACATTTTTAAGTTTTAGTGCGTTTGCTTACGAGAATTATTATTGTTTCAACAGATACTTTGAAAATGAATGGAAACCATCTTTTTTTGAGATAATTGAAATAATTGCCAGACCACTTGATTACCTTGTTTTTCTCCTCGTCTCAATTTTGTTTATTTGGCAAATTTCGATTCTTTGGAGAATTAGCTTCGTAAATTCACAAATGAAATTTGGATTAAAATAATGAGCAAACAATTACAAAATCTACTTTCATCTACAGAGCGTAAAATTTTGTTGGCAATCGGAATTGTAATATTTGCGCTAAGTATTGTAAACACTACATATAAGATTATCAGCTTTCATAATTCAAAAATTGAATTTGAGCAAAAATATAAACTTTACTTAACGAATCTGGACAGAAATGACAGAGTAATTGAGTTTCCTCCTCATTATTCTTCCAACGTATTAACAATCTACGAAACTGTTTTACTCCTTCAAATATTTACTGCTCCAGCTTTACTTTACTTGCTTTGGAAATATAACGGGAAACTCTCAATTTTCAACACAATTCTAATCATTTCCTTACTCAATCTTTCAGCTTATCTGATGTGGATTTACGCAAGTTATATTGGCAGAAAAGGAAATGAAGTTTTTGATGTTGCTACTGATACTTTTCAAAGTTATTTGATGATGGATTCAAATTTCATTGAATTATTATTGTTTATTTGTTTCTCAATTTTCTCCATTGCTCTAATGTTTTGTCTGCTCCGGTTTATCATCGAAAAGTTTCAAATTAAATGACTCTCAACAGCTAATCGTTTATAATCTACTCAATTATGAAATCAATGACCGGATTCGGACGCGGCGCAGTTGCAGAAAGTGAATTCGCCGTAACCGTTGAATTAAAAACAGTTAATAATCGTTTCCTGGATGTTTCGCTGCGACTTTCGAGCGAACTGAACCCGCTTGAATCAACTATCAAACGGCTCATCGGCAATCGGCTTTCGCGTGGACGCGTCGAGGTAAATCTAACTTACGAGCGCATTTCCGAAATTGTTTATGAACTCAATCGCCCAATGATTGCCGGATATTTGTCGGCGATGAAAAAGATGCAAAACGAATTTAATTTGTCGGGCGAGCCTGATTTGAATGTCATTGCGCGTCTGCCAAATGTTTTGCTTCCGCGCAAAGATGATTTGAGCAATGAATTTATCGTTGGTGTCGAAAAAGCCGTTAATTCAGCGTTGGATGATTTAGAAAAAATGCGCGAAAACGAAGGACTGATGCTTAAAAATGAACTTCTTTTTCGCTTGAATGAAATTGAAAATCGTCTGCCAACTATTGAAAATGAAGCAAATAGCGTGACGGAAGAATATCGCCAACGATTGACCAAACGCATCGGTGAACTGTTGGCAAAAAGCGAATCACAAATCGAAATTGACCAGGGACGTTTGGCGCAGGAAGTTGCTTTTCTCTCTGACCGCTGCGATATTTCCGAAGAAATTCAGCGGCTCAGAAGTCATCTTGAACAATTTCGTCAAATTTTGAATGAGGAAAAAGAAGTCGGCAAACGGCTTGATTTTTTAACGCAGGAATTTAACCGCGAAGCAAATACGATTGCATCGAAAACCAACAATTTAACCATCAAAGAAAACGCTCTGACGATCAAAAGCGAGATCGAAAAAATCCGTGAGCAAGTCCAAAATGTGGAATAAAAAGCCTCAAGTCTCAAGTCCAATGTCTCAGGTCAAAACTGATTTCAGACTTTGGACTTTGGACTTGAGACTTGAGACTAAAAAAGGATGAAACTTTCCCGCGAAACTCATTTTCAGCTTCAAGTTTTTTTTCGTAAATATTTTGACGACAATAATTTGCAGCTTCCGGCAGTCGAAATTTATGTTAATCGCGGAGCAGGGTTTATCACCAAAATTTTAAGCGTTCACGGCATCACCATCGGACGGCATATTTTTATCAAGCCCCAAATTGCCAAATATGATGAGCGAAAGCTGCTCACTATTTCAAAAAATCTGCTCGCACACGAAGTCACTCACGTTGTTCAATATCAGCAACTTGGTTTTTTCGGCTTTCTTTTTAAATATACAAAGGATTATTTGCTAATTTTACGAGGCAAAAAAAAATGGGATGCACTTTCCCGCAACCAAGCTTATTGGGAAATTCCCCACGAAATCGAAGCCCGAGATGCTGCTCAGGAATTTGAAAAATGGGTTCGTCAAGAAAAAGAACTGATTTGACTGGAACGCACGCGCCATCGCGTGCCGGATTGCCCAAGCAATCTCAGCGACACTTTTTACATTCAAGATTGATTTGTAACTAAACTCTTTACGCCGCTTTTGCGCCGTTGCACGCGAGGGCGCGTGCGTTCCCAGCTCTACTTTTCCCGAAATTCGCCAATATCCAATCCAAAATGTTCTTTGACGTATTCTTCCTGCGCTTTGTTCAAATCCTGCAAAGTTTTTAAACGGCGTTCCAGACGCATTAATTGGACTTTTGCCTGATTCGACATTTGTTTGAACATATCTCTCCCTTCCAGATAGTGAGCTTTTGCTTTGGTGCGTAGTTTGTAGGTTTCGGAATTCTCAGCTTTTTCTTTTTCAACCACAATTTCGACTAAACGTTTTTTGACTTGATAAATCTGGCGAATCGCTCTCACTAATCTATCACCAATAGAATCTCCACTGATCAAATCCGGCGAATCACGAAAAGCTTCGGCTAATTTGTTCAAACGGGATTGATCGCCTGCCGAATAAGCCTCGTTTAGTTGCGACATCCAGACGTGACGGCGTTCTTTTTCTTCATTATCCAAAGCCAGATCGGGGTGAATAATCCGAGCCAGATCGTGATAAGCCTTTTTTGCCTCAGTAGTCGGTTTAAAATCAAACTCGCCTTTAGAATCTGTCTTTGCTTCCGCCGCAGATTCTTCGGCACGACGGCGTAGTTCCTCAACTCTTTTTTTAATTTCCTCGTCATCAGGCACGAGCTTTAATTCTTCTTCGGCAATTTTTGCTTCAAGTTCATCCACATCTGCATAATATCGAGCTACTTCAATTTTATATCTGCCCTCAAATAATTCTAGTTCGGCTCGCAAATCTGCTATTTCCTCTTCACGATCTGCCAAACGATCTTTCAAACGGTCTAAAATTTTGCACTTTTTATTTAGTTCAATTTCTTCAGGAAATAAATTCGGTTTGACGTTCAGGATAGCAGTTTGCGAATTGTTCATTATTATCGTTTAAAATTAAAAAAGCGTTTTAGTAATTAGTTTAGATTTCGGATTAGAAGTTTATCAAAATACTAATCCAAAATCTAAAACCTAACTCTAAAATCGCTTTACGCTTCAAAAGGAATTTCAGCGTTCTGCAGTAATGAAAGTTCGTTGCGGGTAACTTTTTCTAACAAATCAGGCTCGTCGAACATTTTCAAAAGTCCGCGAACAGTCGCGTAACGAGGTTCATCCGAGACCAAGACAGGCAGATTAACAA
>DAORIL010000510.1:0-5116 GCA_035438525.1 Pyrinomonadaceae bacterium | reverse complement strand
GTTTGAGATAAAAAAAGGCGAAACTTTTGGCATTATTGGACGAAACGGGAGCGGCAAATCTACCCTTTTGCAAATGATTTGCGGAACACTTAATCCAACTACCGGAACAATTCAAACAAACGGCAGAGTTGCCGCACTTCTGGAATTAGGTTCAGGGTTTAACCCCGAATTTACCGGACGTGAAAATGTTTATTTAAACGCTTCAGTCTTAGGATTGAACAATAAAGAAATAGATGAAAGATTCGACAAAATAGCCGAATTTGCCGACATCGGAGATTTTATTGAACAACCAATTAAAACCTATTCAAGCGGAATGATTGTGCGTCTGGCTTTTGCCGTCATCGCGCACGTTGACGCAGATATTTTGGTGATTGATGAGGCTTTGGCAGTTGGTGATACTGTGTTTACTCAAAAATGTATGAGATGTATCCGTGAATTTAAGAAAAACGGGACTTTATTATTTGTCAGTCATGACCAAAATGCTGTTTCTAATCTTTGTGACGAGGTGTTATGGCTATCAAACGGAAACCCTGTAAATAAAGGGACTACGGCAGAAATTTTAACTAAATACCACATTGATAATTTAGCTAAAATTCAGTCGGAAATTAAAATTCAAACGATAACCGGGTCAAAACAAATTGAGAAAAAAATTGTAACTTCAGATAATTTTTTTACTACTTTAGAATCCAACAAAATTTTTTCACAAAAGAAAAATTCAACCGGAGCGGGTAAAGCCGTTATTTCTAGTGCAGCCTTCACTAATAATTACGGGGAAGTTATTAAAACATTTGAAGGAGGGGAAATTGTCAAACTTTGCTTGTTAATTCAAGCCAAACAAGACATTTCCGGTTTATTAGTTGGTTTCACCATTAAAGACAGACTGGGACAAAAAATTATAGAAGAAAACAACGCAACCTTTGTTAAATCAAAAAGTATTTCAGTTAAAAAGGGGACTTCAGTTGTTTCGATTTTTGAATTCAAAATGCCCTTTTTAAAAGCCGGTAAGTATTCAATTGATCTGGCAGTGGCGGAAGGACAGCAAGAAATCCACGTTCAACAAATGTGGATTTACGATGCCCTTCAAATCGAATTTCTCAACAAAGAAGAAGTTTTTGGCTTATTTACAATGGGGTTGGATAACTTTGAGGTAGCAGAAGTAAATGGATAATTTAATAAAAACTCCATATCACCAAACAAAGATGCAAGAAGTTTTGTCCTTTAACAATTATCAAACGGCAGAACCTTATCCGCATATTGTAATTGACGATTTATTTGATAGTGAGACGTTAAATGAAATTATTTCGGTGTCAAAACCACAGGATGATACAACTTTGGAAAATCACAATGACGGAACTTTTGTTAGAAACAAAAAAGGAACAGGACTAAATACGGTTCTTGCTCCTCAAGTTGAATTTTTCTTGTGGCAGTTATCGCGTCCGTTTTTTTTGAACTTTTTAGAAAAATTGACCGGCATTAGCGCACTCATTCCTGATCCTTATTACTTTGGAGGCGGATTTCACTGGGTTGATTCAGGGGGGAAATTAGCCATTCACGCTGATTACAACAAACATTTCAAATTTAAGTTAGACAGAAGACTAAATTTACTTATTTATTTAAACAAAGATTGGACGGAAGAAAATGGTGGCAGTTTAGAACTTTGGGATAGTTCAATGTTGCAATGCGTAAAAAAAATACTTCCTATTTTCAATCGAACTGTAATTTTTTCAACTACTTCGCTTTCATTTCACGGTCATCCCGAACCGGTAGCTTGTGAGGCAAATTCTTCACGAAAATCAATTGCTCTCTACTATTTTTCTAATGGACGACCCGAAGAAAAGGTTGTTTTTCCCGAAGAACATTCGACTTTATGGCAAATCCGACCAGGGGAGGGATATTAAAAATGCAATTCACAGGGGAGCGTTTTATCCCAACCGAACGAGGTAAAATCAGATTAGAACATTATCACCGTTACGCAATGGTTTTGGAAATTGTTTCCCAAAAAGATGTTCTCGATTTAGCTTGCGGAGAAGGTTACGGTTCATATTTGATGGCAGATTCGGCACATTCCGTAATCGGTGTTGACATATCCAATGAAGCAATTAAACACGCTTCCAAAACATATAAAAGACCAAATCTTATCTTTCAGCAAGGAACTGCCATCAAAGTTGATGCTCCCAATAATTCTTTTGATGTAGTTGTTTCTTTTGAAACTATTGAACATTTAGCTGAACAAAACGAAATGATTGCCGAAATTCGGCGTGTTTTACGCCCGACTGGTGTTTTGGTAATTTCATCCCCAAATCGCCCAATCTATTCCGAAGAAAGTGGAGAGCATAACGAATTTCACATTAAAGAACTTGATTTTGATGAATTTGATGATTTATTAAAAACACAGTTTCCTTCTATTAATTATTATGGGCAACGAATGCTGATGGGTTCAGTGATTCAACCATCTGAGGGGCAACACAATTCTTATCAAGCGTGGAATGATGATGGAAAAACAATTAAACCACAATCAGAGAATCTTCCTGATCCGGTTTATTTTATTGCTGTTGCCAGTTCGGACGGCACATTTTTACCAAAAGTTGAACCATCGGTGATTTTTCCAAAGGAATTAGATTTGGTAAAACACTATATTGGATTTGCCAAATGGGCGCAAAACTTAGACTTAGAAATTGCTGAAAAAAATAAGCTAATTGCTAATTTGGGCCACGAAATTCAAGTTCGCGACCAACATATTAATACGGTTAATAAATTTGTCTCGGAACGTGACCAACAAATCGGCAAACGGGATAAGAAAATTTATCAACTTAATCAATCTCTAATTGAACGTAATTTTCAAGTTACTGAGCTCAACCAAAATCTGGCTGAACAATATCGGGATATTAATAATCTCAACCAGTTAATTAAAGAATATCAACAAACAATTCTTGACTTAAATAGGCAAATTGTCAGCCTCAATGATGAAGTTATTCAACGGGGCGAATGGGGGTTACGACTTGATGCAGAACTTGAAACTGAACGGGAAAAGTTAAAGGAAGAAAGAAAAAAAACACAAGCAATCTACGAAATCTTACAAACCGTTGCCAACAGCAATTCGTGGCGTTTAACTCTTCCTTTACGCGAATTGCGTCTGTGGGGCTCAACTCCTAAACAACAAACCAAACGATATGTCCAAAAATCACTGAAATTGGTTAAAAATTATTATCAATCGCGTTTTTACAGTTTAGAAGAAACAGAAAAACACCGGCAATTTTTTGCCAAATATGCCCCCAAATTATTAACTTTTACCGAGACTCGCTTTGATGGCAGAGAAAAATCTCCATACCAATCGGAAACTATTAAAGAATCTGCTTCTGATATTCCTCAAATAATGCAAGACCAAGTCTTTTTTGATAAGTCAATTTCCCCCGTCGAAAAAGCCCAAACTATTGAAATTGCCGCTTCAGCTAAACCACTAGTTTCAGTAATTATCCCTATTTACGGAAAAGTAACATATACATTAAATTGTTTGGCTTCGATTGCGGCAAATTCTCCTCAAATTCCTTTTGAAGTTATTGTGATAGATGATTGTTCTCCTGATGATTCATTTAAAGTTTTAGAAAATGTAAGAGGAATCCGGTTAATACAAAACCAGCAAAATCAAGGTTTTATCCGCTCCAGCAATCGAGGCGCAAGCGAAGCTAAAGGAAAATATTTACATTTCCTTAACAACGACACTCAAGTTACACCAAACTGGATGGATGAATTAGTGCGGACTTTTCACGAATTTTCGGAAACAGGCTTTGTCGGTTCAAAACTGATTTATCCGGATGGAACTCTTCAAGAAGCAGGAGGAATTATTTGGCAAGATGGTAGTGCTTGGAATTTTGGGCGCGGTCAGGATTCCCAACTACCAATTTTTAACTATGGCAGAGAGGTTGATTATTGTTCCGGGGCTTCGATCATGATTCCAAAATCAATTTTTGAAGACCTTGGCGGATTCGACGAACACTATTTACCGGCTTATTGCGAAGACTCCGACCTTGCGCTGAAAATACGGAACAAAGGTTATCGCGTTATTTATCAACCACTTTCAATTGTTATTCATTACGAAGGAATCTCCTCAGGCACAGATTTAAAAGGAGGCGCAAAAGCACATCAAATTGAAAATACCAAAAAACTTTATTCCCGATGGAAAGATCATTTGCAATCTCATCAGGTTTCGGGAATTGATCTTGATAATGCCAAAGATCGTCGGGCTAAAAACCGTGTTTTGGTGTTGGAACATTGCACTCCGACACCAAATCAGGATGCGGGCTCTGTAACAGTCTTTAATCTCTTGCTATTGCTTAGAGAAATGGATTTTCAGGTGACATTTATCCCTGAAGATAATTTTCTTTATCTGCCGGAATATACTACTGCCCTACAAAGAATTGGGGTTGAAGTTTTATATTCCCCTTTTGTAACAAGTGTCGAGCAACACCTTAAAGAGTGCGGCAAAAGATACGATTTAGCTTTTTTATTCAGACCAACAGTGGTAGAACGCAATATTAAAATAGTCCGTCAATATTGTCCACAAGCCAAAGTTCTTTATTACAGCCACGACCTCCATTATCTCAGAATGGCAAGAGAGGCTGAATTATTTCAAGACGTGAAAAAACAATTGCTTGCTGACGAAATGAAATTGCGCGAATTAGACTCACTCAAAGCCGTTGACGCCAGCATACTGGTTTCTGCACCAGAACTTGAAAAAGTGAAAAATGATTTACCTGATAAAAACGAAACACTTCACACTTTGCCTTTAATTTTAGATATTCCGGGAACTTCAGCAAGCTTTTCAGACCGACAGGATTTCGTTTTTGTCGGCGGATTTCAGCATACTCCAAATATTGACGCTGTCAAATATTTTGTCTCGGAGATTATGCCATTTGTCAGAGCCCAATTACCAAATGTTCGTTTTTATGTAGTTGGAAGCAAACCGCCTGAAGAAGTTCTGGCTCTAGCCTCAGAGGAGGTGATTATTACCGGATTTGTTGAGGAACTTACTCCTTTTTTAGATAAAATGCGAGTTTCTGTTGCCCCTTTGCGATATGGCGCAGGAATTAAGGGGAAAATCGGAACAGCCATGGCAGCG
>DAORIL010000509.1:0-5121 GCA_035438525.1 Pyrinomonadaceae bacterium | reverse complement strand
AAGCAAAAGAAATCGGTAAGGAGCAAGAATCGCCAATAAATTATCGTTTTGTCGCCACCTGCGAAGAGTTACGCGAACTGAGTGAAGACAGACAAACGATTGAAAAACTTTCAAATGAGAAAACCAAATTACAGGAGATTATTAAAAACGGTTTTGACGGATCGGTTGAACGTCCAAAAGTCGAGCAGTCAAATCTTGGGCAAAACTTTGAATCAGGCGTAAATAATCAAACTACTAAAAAATTAGGGCAAAAAATCGAATTGACCGAAGAAGAAGCGGAATTGCAAAAATTTCTTATCCAAGAAAAAAGCATTTCTGGGGAAATAGAAACGCTTTCCGAGTCTGTCAGGACACGAGAAAAATCTTTTCGCCCCTTTAATGAACTTTCTGCCGAACAGATAACTCCAAACAGACAAAGAGAATTAACCAACCAGGTTTTGTCCTTGGAACTTCCCGTTTCAAGCGTTCTCAAAAAAAAATATCCCGAATTAACGCCAAAAGAAAGGAATGAAAAACTGACCAAGGCAAATACCTTTGAAATCAAGAGTCCGGCGGAATACCTATTTGTCAGAGAAGCGGCAAATAAGCATTTTCTTGTCTTACGGGAACGGGAAATCAAAAATGAATACCGAAAATTTGACAGTAAAAATGTTGGGGAAATCGCAGACGAGAAATCCGCACGTCAGGAATTAACTGCCCATCGGGAAAAAATAAATAACCTTAAATCAATCGAACCCGATTTTGCTTACAAAATCGAAGGCAGTAACCGCCTTATCAAAGCAAAACCTTCGGAAAGATCTCTCGCCGGTTACAAGTTCGCCGATGAATACATTCATTTTCAATTAAAACAACCGGAAACCCGCTTGCGCCGTGAATCAATAGTTTATCGTCAGTATGCCGAAAGATTAGAAGAGGCAAAGACTTCTCAAGAAGTTATCCGCGAGGCTTATAAAATCCGGCAGGAAAATCATCAAGCCGTTGGCATTTGGAAAAATGCGACTAAAGAAAAACGCCGTGAGCTGCAACGTCCATTATCAAAAAATGAGATGACGCTCCTTTTTCTTGAACAACCGCCGAAAAATTACACGGGGGAAATGTCGGTTCTCAAATACAACTTCGCCCATTATACTGAAGCAAAACGCCGGATGACCGACGCACTCGAAACCGGAAAATTAGAGCCGAGTGCGGAAGCCAAAAAACTGGTTGAAAGTCTGGAATCAAGATTAGGTCGCCGTCACCTCCAAACCAGACAAAAAGCCACCAAACATTTTTTTGAAAGCCTGAGAACCGAAAATAACCAGCTCTTTATCAAAAATGAATTCGATCACCAAGTCGCTTATCAAAAACTGCCGCCTCACGAAAAAGATTGGGTATATCGTTCGGCTTTGGCACAAAAAGAAAATCTTGAATATAAAATCGCTTTTGAGCAGGTAAAGAAAGAAGTTACTCTCTCGCCAACGCCAAATTTACCCGCCACGAGTGAAATTACTTCAAGTTTACGAGAGGAGTTTTCCGCCGGAACGCTCTGGCATCAAGCCGCAATTTTGAGTAATCAAAGAGAAACCAAAGATTTTGAGCGCGATACGGCGAAAATTGATGAAAGAATGCTGCAAACCATCGGTTTTCTGATTAATAACCAAAGCCAAACCAATAATTTGCGAGTTAGCGAATGGCTCGAAAAACAAAAATCCGCCGAACTTAATACTGCCGGAGAAATTCTTAAAACTTTTGCCGGTGCAACCCGCGAAATTGAAAATAATCAGCTGACCGTTACGGTCAAGATCAACGAAAGCGAAAAGGTCTCCGCCGCCGATTACGAAAATTTATTTGACCGATACTTTCCCAACGAAATTGAAAAGCACCAGGAATTTCACGTTGGAGAAAATGAGAAATTCAAACTCGAAAACTCGCGCCGAAACGGTCAATCCGAACTCCTTAATTCCTGGATAAATGATACCAAAACAACAATTTACCGAACTGATACCCCTCTCAGTATTTTTGAAAACGAGCAAATTATTATTAAAGAAGTCGAAAAAATAAAAGCGGCACAGATTGAATGTCGGCGGGCAAATGAAACTAAAAATGCAATTTCGCTCAAAATTGAAGAAAAAACACAACAGGAATTAGTAAAAAATTCAAACGGATTATCCAACAGCGATTTGCAGATAGCGGTGAAATCCGCCTTGACAGCGGAAAATTCGGACAAAATTTCGGGTAAGCAAAAAGCTATCTTTCAAATAGCACAGGACAAAATTTCGATTTCGGATTTTGAGAAATTTACGACAAGTTCCAAACAACTGGAAAATGGACTGCTCGAAATAAATCAGAGTTTTGAAAGGATTGACGAATTTCGCCTCAAGAATTTGCCATACACAATTCAGCCCGAAAAAATAGAAAAAACTGAATCCCTCCAAAAACAATACGAAACTAATCAGAAACAGGCTGAAGCATATTTAATTACCGTCGCAGTTCGTGAGAAATTCCTGAGCGGGACAATTAACACCAGTAAGGAATCTTTAACCCTGTCCCAAGGAATTTCGGCTGAGGAATTAGAAAAAGTAAGGATTGAGTCTCACCGACAAGCCAGAATTGCGCTCGAACCCGCCGAATTAAACGAACAGATCAAAGATGTAGAAATTGAAGCTCAAGTCTTGGAATTTGCCGACGCACTTGAATCGGCTCATCAGATGAAGTTACACAGCACATCCGACTTAGAAATATCTACAAGTTTTGCCGTTGCCGAAATGAAACGCGAAAGCTTACTTGTGTCTTTGCAAAAAGAAAAAGCCATTATTTCGCCCGAAAACCAACCCATTGCCCGCAAAATTTATGAGCGCGAATTGGTTCGTAATGAAAAGGCAATCGCCCAGGCAAAAATCTCCGAAATGATCGAAACCGGAAAAATTTCTCTTGCTGAACTTGAAACAAAAAAAGCGAGTGAATTTTTTTCGCTGGCAGAGCGTGAAGAAATCCGGCTTGAAGCAGGTGAGAGAACCCGCGAAAGTCTCGAACCGAAGGAACTTTGGGCAAAGCAGCAGACCTTGAGTGAAAAATTGCAAAAAACCGCTCTTCAGGCGAGCGACTCTCTCGAACGCGCTCACGAAATCTATCTCACGCCCGACGCGACAAAGGAGGAAGTCTTACGAGCCTTTTCCGTGCTCGATGCTGACATCATCAAACTGAAAAAAGAGCGTCGAAACGAGCAAACTGCGACCAAATTCATTAACTTTAAGACCGAATTTTAGCGCGATCTGGCAAATATGTTTGAGAATGGTCAACAACTCGAAAATACACGACTGCTGACGGCGATGACTAAAGGCTTGCTGTTGAACGCTTTGGAAAAACAAGAAGTTCAATCCGAAAAAATCGGTCTAAGTTCTGAAAAATTAACTGAAATCAGTCGAACCATTGTGGTAGCAATGGCTCAGGATTATAAGCGTGAAAAAGTCCTTTCCGTGCAGAAATCTGCTATTTCCGTTCAAGAAAACAATCAAGAGAAAACAACATCCGCTCCGCAAAATCAGATAACTCCTGTTAAAACAAGACAATTTGAACACACTAGATAATCATTTGTGGAAAATTTGATATTGCTTGGGATTTTAATGGCAAAAAGTAAAATCAGTCCGGGATTGAAATAAAACTGTCCGTTTTGTATGACATCTTCTAACAGTTCAAAAGTTTACTTTGCTGTTTGATTTGCAAAAACAGTCTCATTTAATTTTTCCTTTTTCCAATCCAATTAATAAACTAACCTTTTCTTCTATCGAGGCCAGCTAAACTCAGCATATGCAACGTAATAAACAAAAATCTCTCAACTAATTTACTAACTCTGTAAACGTCTTTGGGAAAAAATTATTCCACTAATCTAAATCGGTAGGTTTGACCTACACCCTGACGTCTAAAGTTTAAAATAAATAGTAATCGGTAGGTTTGACCTACAGTAATCGGTAGGTCTGACCTACAGTAATCGGTAGGTTTGACCTACACTGAAACGATTAGAGAACCTATTTCCACAGGCAAATCAGTAGGTTTGACCTACACTAACAGTAGGTTTGACCTACACTAAGAGAAATTAGCGGTAGGTTTGACCTACACTATCGGTAGGTTTGACCTACACTAAGAGAAATTAGCGGTAGGTTTGACCTACACCACAACCTCAAGATAGGTGAAAACGGTAGGTTTGACCTACGGCTTTCAGTAGGTCTGACCTACATATGAACTGAAATAAAGTATTGAAAACAAATAAGATATGTTAGGCAATCGGCGGCGCAACCCTCTTTAACCCCTTAACCCTCTCTAGTCCTTCTTAATCCGACACAATATCAAACTTTAAGACGTTACCCTGATTCTTAACAATTTGATCATACTTATTAGCCTTTTTAGTTTCATTTGAAAACGAATTTGAAGGGCGAAGATGAAGTTTGACATCTAATAATTTAGTTTTTTTCTCATTCCAAATCTTTTCAACTTCATAATTCAGCAAAACATCCTTTTCAATCATCTCTTCCAAGGCTTTTTCAACATCTATCAGGTTTGTCTGAATACGTTTTTGGGCAGTCAAACCAAAATCCCTAATAATAGTGCTAAGTTTAATAGTATAAATATTAGTAATTGACGCTTGAGTGAAATAATAAGACATTCTTTTATGTAATTGGCGGGCAATAACATTTTTATACTTCATGACCCGTTCATAATCATAAAGTCGAAATTTGAGAGTATTAATACCTTCAGTCACTATTTTTGAAAAAATAATGAAAGTCGTCATTTCGTCATCTTCACCTTCGTAGCCAAAATTATCAATCGGCGAGAAAACAATTCCCCGTTTTTTGTCAGGATGTCGCAACTCAAACCGGGTAAAAGCCAAAATCCGCAGACTTTCAATAACTTCAACAAAACTAAGGGTATGATTGTGCTTTTCAAGTTCTTTTCGCACTTGATAAACTGAAAACTTCAAACCAAGCTGACCATCCAAATAAACCCCATTTCCTTCAACGACCAGCTTTCGCAAAACATCTTCGACTATTTCTTCCCGCTTTCCCAAATAATGGTAAGTAGTTTCCCCTGTTTTATGATCTTTAACCTGCGCCGGGTATATTTCCAAAACCCGCTCCTGACATTGGA
>DAORIL010000508.1:0-5122 GCA_035438525.1 Pyrinomonadaceae bacterium | reverse complement strand
CGGGCGTTTGGTAATTATTGAACTCAAAGTTTCGCCAAATCGGGAGCATCTTTTCCAAGCAGTAGATTACTGGCAAGAGATTGAGATACAACGAGTTGCTGGAAATTTACGAGGCTTATTCGGAGATTTACCGATTGCCGATGCGCCAAGTTTGGTTTATTTGGTTGCGCCGCATTCTTGTTTTCATAAAGATTTTGACTTTTTGGCTCAAACCGTTTCGGATGAAATTGAAATTTACCGATTTGATTTGAATGATAATTGGCGTAGAAATGTGCGAGTTTTGGAGAGAGGTTTAGCCACGAAATAACACGAACAATCACGAAAAAATCTAAAAAGCATCTCATAAATTCATTTGATTTAATATTTTCGTGTCCGTTTGTGTTTGTTCGTAGCTCAGTTTTTTACAAATTTATAACCAATTCCGCGCACCGTTTGTAAAATCTTTGGGCTATTAGGCTCATTTTCCAAAAGCCGCCGCAGACGAACGATAAAATTATCAATTGCTCGGGTATCGGTATCTTGATTTAATCCCCAAACGTCCTGCAAAATTTCTTTCCGCGAGACCGCATTTCCTTCGTTATCAATCAGATGGCGTAAAAGCTTGGCTTCCATCAAAGTTAGTTTAACAGTTTCGTCCTCGGTTCTGAGTTCAAGATTTTGAAAGTCAATTGTTTTGCCATTGATAACAAAAATATCTTCAACTTTTTGAGTTTCCTTTTGAAACCAATTTTTTCGACGCAAAAGTCCATTCAATCTCGCCAAAAAAATTGCTAAATCAAAAGGTTTTGGCAAATAATCATCTGCTCCGGCTTCAAATCCCTGCAAAACATCTTCGGGCTTTCCAAGCGCGGTCAGCATTAAAATCGGTGTGAAATTTTCATGTTTGCGCAAGGTGCGGGCGACTTCAAAACCGTCAATCTCCGGCAGCATCACATCCAGCACAATTGCATCAAATGTATTTTTTGCAGCTATTTCCAAGGCGATTTTGCCATCGGCGGCAATTTCGGTTTCGTAATCTTCGAGTTCAAGATTAAATCGCAGACCTTCCGCCAGATGTTGTTCATCCTCAACAATTAAGATTTTCATAATTTATGCTTTTGGCAATTGAATGGTAAAAACGCTCCCTTTGTCTTCGCCATCGCTTTCCACAAAGATTTTTCCGCCATGATTTTTGATAATGGATTGGACGATAAATAATCCGAGTCCGGTTCCTTTCTGCTTTTGCGTAGTCACATTTGCAACCCGATAAAAACGTTTGAAAACTCTTTTTAATTCGCCTGCAGGAATTCCAATTCCTTCGTCTCTAATCCGAATAATAATAGTTTTTCTATCAAGATTTCTCGCTCTGACTGTTACCTTAATCTTTTCTTTTGAATATTTTACGGCATTATCTAAAAGATTTGTAAAAACTGAAAGCAGCTCATTGCGGTCGCCCGAAATATCAAGCACGGAATCGTTTTTGGTGAAATTTAGGGCATCATCCGGCAAATTATAACGAGTTCTGACGATAGAAACGGCTTCTTCGAGCAATGGATTAAGCTCTATTTTGACAAAATTTCGCAGATTTTCCTGACTTTCCCGGGTGCGCGATGCTTGTAAGACTTGTTCGACTGTATTCAGTAAACGCGCATTATCAGCCAACATTATATCGTAGAAATGCTGTCGTTTTTCTTCGCTTAAATCCCGTGTTTTCAGCGTTTCGAGGTAGAGTTTTATAGAAGCAATCGGCGTTTTTAATTCGTGTGTAACTGCGTTCAAAAAAGCATTTTGCTGCTCGTTGCGTCGAATCTCGCGAATCAGAAAAATCGTGTTGAGAACTAACCCGGTGATAATTGCCGAGAAAAATATGATGCCGAAAATAAGAACTGCAACTCTTTCGAGACTGAACAAGATCCAACCGACTTGTAAGGCAATCGCCGAGACAATCAGGCAAATACCAAAAATAAGGAAGAAAATTGTGACACCGCGACGATTGTTTCGCATTGGTTAATTCTAAACAGAAAACAGAAAAGGTAAAAGTTAGAATACGATTCTTTACTTTTACCTTTTGCCTTTTACCTTTTACCTTGATTTATGCTGCCTGTTGCCAAAATTCAGGTGTTTCGTCAATTTCGATAATAGATTTCTCTTGTTTAGCCTGATTCTTATTTAATTTATACTCTTTCAAATTCCACGCTAAGCCGAGTTTTTCTAATAATTTAACCTGAAGCCAATTAAGGTCGAATTCATACCAGGTTAATCCGTGTCGAACCGAAGTTGGATGTGCATGATGATTATTGTGCCAGCCTTCACCCCAAGTTAGGGCGGCAACCCACCAATTATTGGTCGAATCTTCTTTAGTTTCAAAACGGCGTGAACCCCAAACGTGCGTCACCGAATTAACAAACCAGGTGAAATGCCAATTTAATGTAACCGGTAGAAAAACTCCCCACAGAACCATTGACCAGCCGCCGATAAGTCCGAAAATAATACCTGTCAGAATAGTTGGAACATACCAAAATTTGGAGATTAAAACCAGAGATTTGTCTTTCAAAAGATCGGGAACATAGCGTTTTTCGACTTCTTCGCTATTTTCTTGCGATGTTCCAATCATAACCCACCCAACGTGTGACCAAAATTTACCGAATCGCGGGCTGTGCGGGTCTTTATCAGTCTCGGTAAAAGCGTGATGAAGGCGATGAGTGGTGACCCAATCGATCGGACTGCCTTGCAAAGCCATCGAGCCGAAAATTGCCAAAGCATCTTTGAGCCAATCAGGAGTTTGAAAACCGCGATGCGTTAATTGACGGTGAAATCCTAGTCCAATGCCGACACTTCCGATTAACCACCAAATACCGACAAATGCCAAAAGATTTGTCCAACTAAATGTAAATAATGCCCAAACTGCCAAAATATGAAAAATAATCATCGGAATAACCGTTACCCAGTTTATTTTTCCGCTTTTTCTTTGTTCTACTGTTGCTACTGTTTTCAATTTATACCTCAAATTATTGCTAAAATTTCACACGGGGGTTTTTGTGCTAATTTCAATCCTAACAGTTTTTAGCTAGGGTGATTGTAAGATTTTTGTAATAGATCGTTTTATAAAAAATATTGATTTTTATTTGTAATTTTTATTGCAAGTCTGTTGTAAAACGCATCTAATGTGAAGCAAAAGACTCGACAAGCTAATTTAAAACAGCGATAATTGTATGTTGAGGAATTGTAGATTATAAAAGGGTTTAAGATGGATTTTACAACAAAAGAAATATTTAAGCGTTACGCTAGTTTGGCATTAGGAAGAACTATTTCCCCGGTTTTTTTGAATATTTTAGTCACAAGTGTTTG
Organism: Pyrinomonadaceae bacterium; assembly: GCA_035438525.1. Classification (GTDB taxonomy): domain Bacteria; phylum Acidobacteriota; class Blastocatellia; order Pyrinomonadales; family Pyrinomonadaceae; genus JAIBCC01. Next base: position 1,795 of record DAORIL010000508.1, on the reverse strand, counting down.
CGATATGCGCTGCACACATTGTTTTTTTACTGAAGAACTTGATGATCGTCCGCGCAAAAAGCTGATGATGAAAGCCGATGAAATAGATAAGATTTCCCGAACTTTGGGCGGCAATCTCGGCGTATTAGTTTTAGCAGGCGGCGAACCGTTTACCCGCAAAGATTTGCCGGCAATTGTTAAGTCTTTTTATGATAACAATAAACTTGATTCAGTTTATCTCATGTCAAACGGTCAAATTCATCAAAGAATTTTCCCTGATGTGACACAGATTTTAGAAGAATGCCCGAATCTCAATGTGACGGTTGCACTTGGAATTGACGGATTGAAATCTGAGCACGAAAAAATTCGTCAAAAAGAAGGAAGTTGGGATAAAGCTATTCACACTGCCCGCACTCTGCAGCAAATGAAAAATGAGCAATATCCAAAGCTCGATATTCAAACTTGCACCTGCGTGATGCACTCGAACGAAGAAACTATTTTTGATTGGTATGATTTTCTGAAATACGATTTGAAACCGGATAAAATCAATATTAATTACATTCGTCCCCCGTCAAAAGATCCGATCGAATTGCAGTTTGACCATAAACGCTACGCAAAATTATCACAGATGATTTTGGATGATGTGAAAAATGCCACACTGAAAAATAATTACGGCGGAAAATCAGGCTTTTTCAAAGCTGCAGTTGATATTTATATGCACGACCTGATTACCAAAACCAAAGAAGAAGGCAAGGCTCAACTCAAATGCTATGCGGGAAGTGCAGGTGCGGTTATTTATGACAATGGCGTTTTATCTTCGTGCGAAAATAAATCTGACGTTTTGAATTTGCGTGATTACGAATGGGATTTCCAAGCTGCCTGGAAAACCGATTTGATGAATCAACGACGTAAAGAAGTTGCAGATGGTTGCTATTGCACCCACGAATCAAACTGTTTTTATCCGTCATTGCCGTTAAATCCGGGACATTTGGTCAAAATCAAAAAGCTCGAAGGTCAAATGAAAAAAGCGGCAAAAAATATGGGAACGATCAGTCCGCAAACCAAAGAAATTGCGATGAAAGCGTAGAATTATCAAAATTAAAAGCTGTAACGGATTGCTCTAAAAATGGAGCAATCCTAATAGCATCTACATCTAAAGAAGCAATATAAATGTCACAAAACACACCTAAAATTTTAATAATTTCATCTGACACCGGCGGCGGACACAAATCGGCGGCGGCGGCGTTAGTTGAAGGTGTGCAAAAATTCTGGAAAAGCGAATCGAAAGTTGTCCGCGTTATTAAAGGGGTCGAAGAATCGCATCATATAACGGATAAATTAGTTGGCGGCTATAATTGGGTTTTACGAAATAAACAGCATTGGATGAAATATCTCTATTGGGTAGTTAATATTATTCGCCCCGAAAAAAGAGCGTTCTTTCATAAAAAATGTGTTCCTTATTTTGTTGAAATTTTTGAAAAATATGTTCCGCATGCTGTGATCAGCGTCCATCCTTTAACTCAGCATATTGTTGCTAAAGTTCTAAAACAGCTTAATTTACAAGATACTATTCCGCTAATTACCGTTGTTACAGATCCTTGTTACGGATTTTGGAAAGGTTGGGCATGTGATGACGTTTCGTTATATTTGGTCGCTAATGAAGATGCGGAAAAACAACTTTTGGAATATGGAATTCCGCAGGAAAGAATAAAAATTTCGGGAATGCCGATTCATCCGAAATTTCAGGAAGTCAGCGAAATTGATGCTAAAAATGCCCGCATTTTGCAATTTTACAAATAAAAAAGGAGAAAGGAAC
>DAORIL010000507.1:0-5136 GCA_035438525.1 Pyrinomonadaceae bacterium | reverse complement strand
TCAATAAATTTCTCGGCAATTGATTCTTGAACCAAAATTCTTGACGGGCAAGTGCAAACTTCGCCTTGGTTTAAGGCAAAAAGTGCCGCACCTTCCAAACATTTATCAAAAAAATCATCATCTGCATCCATTACGCTTTCAAAGAAAATATTCGGTGATTTTCCGCCTAATTCCAAAGTTACCGGAATCAGGTTTTGCGAAGCGTATTGCATAATCAAACGTCCCGTGGTCGTTTCACCCGTGAACGCAACTTTGGCAACTCTGTCAGAGGTGGCGAGCGGTTTTCCGGCTTCAGGACCGAAACCGTTGACGATGTTCAAAACTCCCGGAGGCAAAATATCTTGAATCAATTCGAGCAAAACCATGATCGAAGCTGGAGTTTGTTCGGCAGGTTTGACGATAGTGCAATTTCCCGCTGCCAATGCCGGAGCAATTTTCCAGGTCGCCATCAATAACGGAAAATTCCACGGAATGATTTGAGCAACTACGCCAAGCGGTTCCTGAATATTGATCGAAAGTGTATTTGAATCAAGTTCAGTCGCTTCACCCGTTTCGGCGCGAATTACCCCCGCAAAATAACGAAAATGGTCAATTGCTAAAGGCAAATCAGCCGCCATCGTTTCCCGAATCGGTTTGCCGTTATCCCAAGTTTCGGCACGAGCCAAAAGCTCAAGATTTTCCTGCATGACATCGGCAATTTTCCATAAAAGGTTACTGCGCGTAGTTGCCGAAGAATTATTCCATTCAGGTGCTGCTTGATGCGCGGCATCTAACGCAAGTTCAATGTCCTCTGCGGTCGAGCGGGCAACTTTGGTAAAAACTTTGCCATCAACCGGAGAAATAACGTCAAAATATTCACCGCTTTTGGGGGCAACCCATTGCCCGCCGATAAAATTATTGTATTGTTCTTTGAATTTTGGAATGTCGTATGTTTTTCTAACTGCGTCCATAAAAAATACTCCTTTTAAAATTGCGTCGGCATTAAAATATGTCGGCTTGTGGAATGTGTAGCGCAATCAATCGGGGGTCGTTCGATTGCGTCGAATAAATTTTCAGGTGAAATTTATTTTATCACTTTTAATTCTGAAAATCCTATTGTCTTGTGAAAATTGAAAGATAAAAAATACAAATAATTTATAACCAACCTGATAAATCAGTTGAATATTTGCGATGATGGAAAAGATACTTTTTGAGCTATATTTCCGCGTTACATAAATAGAGAGAAACCGATTTTAAAAACGGGAAAATCTAAAAAATTATGAAAATATTTACTACATTGGGCGATGGTATTGAACGACTCGAACTAAATGAGCAACCAAAACCACTGGTTAAACCAAACGAAATTTTAGTCAGAATGACCGCCGCTTCGCTGAATTATCGTGATTTGTTGGTTATTAATGGTGTCAAAAATTGGAAACCAATTGAGCCGCGAATTCCGATTTCGGATGGTGTTGGCGAAATAGAAGCAATTGGTGCAAATGTAAAGCGTTGGAAAATCGGCGAGCGCGTTGCCGGAATTTTTTTGCCGAAATGGATAGATAGAGAGCTGAAGGCGGAAAATAAAAGCATTGCACTCGGCGGCTCATCGACAGACGGAGTGTTGGCTGAATATGTAATTTTTGATGAACAATCTGTCGTCAAAATTCCCGATAGTTTATCGGATATAGAAGCCGCCACCTTGCCCGTTGCGGCAATTACGGCTTGGCACGCTATCCGTCGCAGTAAAGTGCAAAAAGGCGAAACGGTTTTGATTCAAGGCACAGGCGGAGTTTCTCTGTTTGCTTTGCAATTTGTTCACGCGCTCGGGGCATTGCCGATTGTTATTTCGAGTAGTGATGAAAAACTCAAAAAGGCTAATGAATTAGGCGCAAAGGCGACAGTCAACTATAAAAAATTTCCTAATTGGGAAGAGAAGATTCTTGAAATTACAAATGGAAAAGGTGTTGATCACGTTATTGAAGTTGTCGGGGGCGAGAATCTGAATAAATCTTTGATAGCGCTCAAGGTCAGCGGCACAATTAGTTTTATCGGTTTAATTGCCGGTTTGAGCGCACCAATTGATACTTATCAGTTTGTGATGAAAAACGTTTCAATTTACGGTATCGAAACAGGTTCAAGGGAGATGTTTGAAGAAATGAATAGCTTCATCGAAAAACACCAAATTAAACCGATAATTGATAAAATTTTTGCCTTTAATGAAATCCGCACGGCGTTGAAATATTTGGAAAGCGGTGCACATTTCGGTAAAATCGCCATTGATTTTTAATCAACACTCAAGTTTAAACCGGAAGGCAGAAACACGCGCGTTAGCAAGTGTGCCAAACCGTTGTAATAATTTTAACTACCCTTTTCGTGCAGTTGCCTTTGATATGAAAAAATATTTCCTGACAATCTGTTTATCATTATTTCCGCTCTTGACGACATTTGGACAGCAATTTCCGCCGATTGGAATTATTGACTTTTACGGATTGCGAACTATTTCCGAAAAAGATGTTTGGTCAGTCCTGAACATCAAAGTTGGCGATGATGCAATTGAAACTATCAAATCAGCCGAAGAAATCCGACAAACCTTAAAAAAACTCCCAAATGTTGAAGATGCCTCAATTAGTTTGATCTGTTGCGACGATATTTTCGGAAAATCAATTATATTTGTCGGAATTCGGGAAAAAGGTATCCCTGCGCTCAAATTTAACACTGCGCCAACTGGTAAAATTCGTTTGCCGAAGATTATTGCGCAAGCCGGCAAAGATTTTCAAACGGCGTTTGCACAAGCGCTCGCCGAAAAGGATTTTTCGGAAGATGATTCTCAAGGACATGCACTTTTTGGTAATCAAAACGTTCGAAAAGTGCAGGAGCGTTTCGTTACGCTCGCCAATGAGCATTTGAAAGTTTTGCAGCAGGTTTTACGCAAATCCTCTGATGCGGAACAACGTGCAACTGCGGCTCAAATCATTGCATATGCCCGCAATAAAAAGGCAATTGTCAGTGATTTAATTTTCGCTGTTAATGATGATAATGAGCATGTCCGAAACAATGCGATCCGTGCGCTTATTGTTATTGCCAACTATGCAATTGCAAATCCGAGTTTGAAAATCAAGATACCCGCTGACGATTTTATTCCAATGCTCAATTCGCTCGAATGGACTGACCGCAATAAAGCATTGGGAGTTCTCGACGCACTCGCAAAAAATCGTGATGGTCGGCTTCTTGCTAAGCTGAAAAACAATGCACTTGATTCGTTGATCGAAATGGCTCGTTGGAAAAGCCCCGGTCACGCGCAAACGGCTTTTTCAATTCTCGGACGAATCGGCAAATTGTCGGAAGTTCAAATTGAAAAAGCGTGGAAAACAGGAGATCGTGAGCAGGAAATTAAAAGAATTCTGGATAGCATTAAAAATCTATAAAGAGACTGCAATTTTTTAGTTTTAAGGTTCAATCTACATTATAAAACGTTTTTAAATATTTATTTTGTTATACAACGTTGGTATAATAAACTTGCATCAAAACATCGGAATTTGATGTGAATTCGGACTACTTCCGCATTTAAGCGCAACGATTACAAAGTTAATAATAAAAAAATTACTCTCAATAAACAATTCAATTGTGCATAACATTGGAATTTTAAACGGTTTGAAAAAGGGTTATAGGTAAAAATTATTTAAGGAGGAGTAAGCGAAAATGGACAAAGTAAAAAGTCAGAAATCATTGATAGAAACACTATTTAACCAGAAAAAAAATATTAGTGTTGCAATTATTTTAACTATCATTGCGACGAGTTTTTTAATTCAAATGAATTTTATCGAAAGCGAGAAGAAATTAGTTTTGGTATCGTTTGCATATCCTCAACCGACAATAAATTTAACTATTCCGGCAAAAACTGAGGTTGCCGAAAATGATTTGCCGGAGTCAAAAGCCAAACCGACAGACGAAATTTTGTTACCGAAACAATCTGAATCGCCTAAAATTGCCCAGCCTGTAAAAATTGTTCAAAAAGAGTCACGTCGTCAATCGGAAAATACTTTAGGACAAAATCCTCTCAAAAAAGAAGCAAAACGAGACCTCAGATCTGAACGTCTTCGTCGTGCGGAAAAAATCTTAACCGGGTTTTAAAAAGCCAAAATCATCAGGAGAAACCAATGCAAATACAAAGTTTTTTAATCAATAGATCTCGAAATTTGGTCAATATTACAATTGTTTTCCTTTTGATTTTTTCGCTTGAGGTTAATTCCTTTGCCCAATACAGGGGAGCACCTGTCAAAAAAGAAAAATTGATCAAGGCACTGCGCTCCAAGCAACTACAAACCGAGGATATTGTTGCGGTTATCAATTCTAACGGCGTTGACTTTAAACTAACGACTGAGGTCAGAAATGCCTTAGTTGCAGCCGGAGCACGTCCCGAAGTTATCAATGCTGTCGCCAATAACCTTCGATTAGGCTTAGGTAAAGGCGTTTTATATGCCAAAAAAGATTCCAAAAGTTCAAGTTCTGACTATAATGATTTGCTCGAAAGGGCGATGTATTCCTACGAAGAGCAAAAAAATCCGGCCAATGCTGTTCGTTATTTAGAAGCTGCTATTAAACTTAAACCGAAAGATTCAAAGGCTTATCAGATGATGGGATTTGTTAATCTTTACGGTTTGGATAATCTGGAAGGAACGCGAAAATATATGCGTCAATCAATTTCTAATGGCGGAAGCGCGGTTTTCAGAGTTTATCACGATGATAACGGCAATTTTAACGGTCGTTGCTCAGGTTCGCTCTACATTTCGCCCGAAAGGATCCGTTTTGAATCTGACGACAACATCCATACTTTTGAAACTTCGACCGTTAATATCGACAAAATTGAGACTGATACCGAATCTTCTAAAACTTGGAAAAATCATCCCGTGTTTTTGGTTCAGCTCAAATTCGGTAAAGAAAAAGCAAAATTTAGATTTGCACCGATGACCGGAAAATTAGAAGAATCAAATATGGCGGCATTGTTTATTACTGAATTGCAGTCGAATAATCTAAAAGATAAAACAGGCGGAGTTGGTTTGTTTTCTAAAATCAAGTCAATATTTTAGATAATCTGACCAAAAGTTTATTACCAATCAAGGCTGATAGATTCTCCGATTTTGAGATTAGACCAACGAC
>DAORIL010000506.1:0-5137 GCA_035438525.1 Pyrinomonadaceae bacterium | reverse complement strand
AGCATTGCTCCAGATTCTTATTTTGTTTATCGAAGAAGGTAGTTGAAGGCTGATTGAAATCATCACCTGTTTCAGAAACATTTCTTTCAATTGCCGGCGGTGAATTCGATTCATTAGCAAGAATGATTTCGTCATCCAGCATCGGGCAAAAAAGTTCAAGCAATACCAAAAACAGCCAGAAAATGGTTAGACAGCGTTTGTTTTTCTTACTCTTGATGATTTGAGAGAAATTCTTCATTCTCCGTTAAAATTCTGACGAACAATTCCGTTGGTTAAAAATCCGGCTATCCAAATGTAAACTATTTTGATGTTACCGATTTTCTGTTTATATGAACACTTGTTCAGATGAATAATTAGAGTAATTGAAAATAAAATATCAGTCAACCAATTGAACCGTTTTGGTTCAATTGGTTGTAGCAGGTTCGGGTTATTTTTCTACTTTTTCTTTTTATTCTTCCGCTTAGGTGATTGTCAAAATAGAAACAATAATGATTTTTTTTGAAACTGAGACGGGGCAGATCGAAACTGAACAATAAACAAAGACCACTTATCAGCAAAAGGCAGCCACAGCTTTCAACAAAATTGAGTTCGGAACAGCCGTGAAAATCATCTACATCGGAAAATCATCTTCATGCTCTTTTGAAAAATCGATTATTTTTCAAGTTCTATTTTTTCAGCTCTTCTTCAATCAATGCCCGCAGATCTGCCTCACTGAATCTCGCCAATCGTCTGCCGTTGACGAAAAAGGTCGGGGTTTGGCGGACTCCCAGAGCTTGCCCGTCCTGTAAATCACGTTGAATTTTTGTTTGGTAGCGGTTTTCGGCAAAGGCAGCGTCCATTTTATTCATTTCAAGTCCGAGTTCGGTTGCATATTTTTTGAACAATGTGTTGATGTCGGCGGGCGGCTCGGTTGGCAGTCCGTGTTTGGTTCCCCACTCGGACTGTTTTTGGAAAAGCATTTCCTGTGCCTGCCAGTATTTGCCCTGCTCACCAGCTGCTTCGATAAAGGTCGCAGCGGAAAGTGAATTCGGATGGAGCGGCATATAACGGGCGACCAGACGGATTTTGCCGTCGTAATCTTTCATGATCTTTTTGACCACCGGATGAAATGACGCGCAGGATTCGCATTCCGGGTCATAAAATTCAACCATTGTCACCGGCGCATCCGCCGCGCCCAAAGTCGCACTGTCCGGGCGAATCAGATTTTCGGCATTGACCGATGATTTATTTGAATTACTGTTAGTGGTAATTCTCTCGTTTTGCACTGAACTTCGATAATAGCTGGCGCCGATTATCGCCGCGATGACGATAACCAGGGCAATTGCTCCTAAAATTTTTACTTCTTTTCTCATAAAATTATTATTCCTTTGGTCTATAAAACATTAAGCACAATGCGATACCGAAAAACGCCGTCAAAGCCATTAGCGGAATTGTGATAAAACCCAAAAGTTCGATCTGCCGCGAGGTGCAGGAAATTCCCTGGGTGCAGGGCGCAATGCTTTCGGGCAGAACTCCGTAATAGAGCAGATTGTGATAAATCGAAATCACCAATCCGGTCAGACACAGCGGCAGGGCATAAATTTTTATTCGGGTATCGCGTGAAATAATTCCGATGGCGATAATTAAAACAAGGGGATACATGGCAATCCGCTGATACCAGCACAAAAGGCAGGGCGGCAAATTCATCACTTCACTAAAGAACAAGCTCCCGACCATTGAAACCAAAGCGATCATCCACGCCAGATAAGGCAGATAATCAGTTGGCTTGGCGACAGTTTCTTTCATAATTTGTTCCGGGTTTTTCATTTCTTTCTCTCTCATACGATGCTTATCCGACCATTCCAAGAATTAAAAAAAGCAAAAACCCGGCAAAAAAAGTCGAAGTTATAAGGGGCGTTTCGGGTTCTTCGTGGGCTTCAACCAGTAATTCTTCCGTGATCAAAAACAGCAGAGCCGCTAAACCGAAAGACAAAACCGCTTCGAGAACTTCTTCGGAAACTTGCTGTAAAAGGGTTGCTCCGATTCCTGCTCCGACAAAAATTAAGAGTGATAAACCGGCAATGATTGTAATAATTTTTTGGCGTGAAGTTTTGGCTTCCGACATTGAAGAAGCCAGAGCCAACCCCAGTGAAAGCATTTCAATTGCCAAAGCAAAGGTCAATAATCTTCCTTCTTTGGCTCCTGCCGAAAAGACGATCCCGATTAAAAAACCGTCAATTAAAATATCCACTCCGATTCCAGTAAACATTGAAATTGAAACGGTTTCTACCTTTTCTTCGCCGTCAGATCCGCTTTCTTTTTCTCCAAGCAGATATTTTAAACCGAGCATGACGACGACACCGAGAGCAAAACCGATCGAGGTTGCCACAACATTATGTTTCTTCATAATATCGGGTAAAAGTTCGACCGCGACGACCGCAAAAACCACACCCGCCGCAAAATGATGGAGGATACTCCGAAGTTTCGCCTTCGGTGGATAAAAGCTGGCGATAATTCCGCCGATAATCATTGCCAAAACCGGAATAACGGCAAAACTTAGCACACTTAAAATCAATTCTTGATTCATATTTTATTTTTTTCAGATCAAAACTGCTTCCTCGATCTCCACCACAAAGATAACTCCGTCGCCTTTCTTACCCGTATGGGCGTGGCTGCGAATGGCGGTGACAATATCCTCAACCATCGTATCATTGCAGGCGATCTCAATTCGTTTATTTGATTTGAATGGATTGAGCGCGTCATTCGGATTAGTCCGTAATCTTTGCCCGAAGCCTTCGGAATCCACAATCGTCATTCCGGGAAAATTTTCGATATTTTCAAAAGCGACCACGATTCTATCAAGCGTAAATGGTCGGACAATGGCAATTATCAATTTCATGCGTTTTCCTCCGTAAATTCTCCTTCCGAGTCTTTTTCAAACCAGGCATAAAGCATCGGCAGAAAAAGTAATTTCAAAACGGTTGAGAGAACCAATCCCCCGATCACGACTGTCGCCAACGGACGCTGGACTTCCGCCCCGGCTGTGGTCGCAATCGCCATCGGAACAAAGCCGAGTGTGGCAACCAGTGCCGTCATTAAGATCGGTCTTAACCGCGCTTCCGCACCCTCGCGGACTGCATCTTTAACACTTTTTCCTTCTTCGCGGAGATGATTGATATAGCTGATCATGACCACGCCGTCCAAGACCGCCACCCCAAAAAGAGCAATAAAACCGACTCCTGCCGAGATGGAAAACGGCAAACCGCGCAGAGCCAGAGCCAGAATTCCGCCGATTGCCGCCAAAGGAATGCTGGTGTAGATCAGGATTGCCTGTTTGATAGAGTTAAAGGTCGTGAACAAAAGGACGAAAATCAGAAAAAGAGCAATCGGGACAACAATCATCAGGCGCGAGGTTGCCCGCTGCAAATTCTCGAATTGTCCGCCCCATTTGAGATAATAACCCGGCGGAAGTTTGATTTCTTTTTCGATTTTTGCCTGCGCTTCGGCGACAAATGAACCGATGTCGCGTCCCCGCACATTGAGTTCGACCCCGATTCTCCGGCGCGTATCTTCGCGGGAGATCTGCGCTGCCGCGTCCATCAGTTGGATGTCGGCGATCTGTGACAAAGCTACCCGTGAACCGTTAGGTGCAGTCAAAAGAAGATTTTTGATGGATTCGATATTTTTTCCCGCCTCTTCATTGAGCCGGACAACCAGATTAAAGCGTTGTTCGCCTTCATAAACCAAACCGGCTTGTTTCCCGGCAACTACCGATTCGATCAAATCATTAACATCTTCAACATTTAAGCCGTAACGGGCAATCGCGGCGCGGTCGGGTTTGATTTGCAGTTGAGGCAAACCTGATGTCGCTTCGGCTTTAACATCTTCCGCCCCCGGAACTTTGGAAACCACCCGGACAATATCATCCGCCGTTGTTTTGAGGGTGTCCAGATCATCGCCGTAAAGTTTAATGGCGACATCGGAACGAACGCCCGAAATCAGTTCCGCGACGCGGAGTTCAATCGGCTGCGAAAAACTAAAAACGGCACTCGGCACTTTTTCTTCGAGAGTCTTGGACATTTTTTCCACCAATTCTTCGCGTGATTTAGTTGTTGTCCACTGGTCGTGCGGTTTGAGTTCGATATAAACATCGCTGAGGTCAATGCTCATCGGGTCGGTAGCAACTTCGACGCGTCCCGTTTTCGAGATTACTTTGGTAACTTCGGGAAACTCGCGCAAAACCTTTTCGGCTTTTGTCACCGTTTCCAAAGAATTGGTCAGCGACACGCTCGGTAACTGCTGAATCTGCATCGCCAATGAGCCTTCGTCCAGACGCGGAATAAACTCCGCACCCAAAAATGGGAAAAGAGCAAAACTTCCAAAGACCATCGCGGTTGTAATAGCTAAAGTCTGTCCGCGATATTTCAAGACCACATCCAGTGCCGGCAGATATGCCTTTTTTGCCCACCGAATGAGGAAGCTTTCCTTTTCCGAAACTTTCCCGCGTAAGATATAAGTCAGCATTGCCGGAACATAAGTTAAGCTAAGGACCAAAGCTCCCAAAAGGGCGAAAACAACCGTTAAAGCCATTGGAATAAACATCTTGCCTTCAATACCCGACAAGCTCAGGATCGGCAGATAAACAATCGTAATAATCGCCACCGCAAAAACTACCGGGCGACCAACTTCGAGACAGGCTTCTAAGATTGTCCGTTCAGGCGGTTCTTTGGAATGATGCTCCTGCGCTTCTGCCCTTCGGCGGACAGTGTTTTCGACGACAATCACCGCCCCGTCAACTATCAACCCGAAATCAAGCGAACCGAGACTCATCAAATTACCCGACACATTAAATATCCTCATCAGGATCGCCGCGAAAAGCATCGAAAGCGGGATCACGGTTGCCACCAGCAACGCCCCGCGCCAGTTTCCCAACAAAATAATCAAGACCAAGATTACTAAAATCGCACCCTCGACCAGATTTTTTTCAACCGTGGCAATGGCGCGGTCAATCAATTCTGTTCGGTCATAAAACGGAATGAGTTCGACCCCTTTCGGCAAAGATTTCTTGATTTGTTCAACCCGCTCTTTGACCCGCTCAACGACGGTGCGCGAGTTTTCGCCTTTCAGCATCAGCACAATTCCCGCGACGATTTCGCCT
>DAORIL010000505.1:0-5152 GCA_035438525.1 Pyrinomonadaceae bacterium | reverse complement strand
TCATGTTCGTTCCGATTCCCATACCGCAGCTCCCGTGATTGTTTTTTTTCTCTAAAATCCGGTTGGCAATAATATCAAACGGCGTGGTGAGTTTTGCTAGTGGGTGCAGATAAAGTTTTGGTGAGACATTTTTTTTCTGCAAAACCAGTAATTCATTGAACATTGTGACTGGATAAAAGGTGCAATGTTCGGAAAAAAAAGACGGCACTCCTCGCAAAGTGCCGCTGCCGAAGTTCGAATGAACGTGATTTATTTCACCGATGCAGACATTATGTCCGCATTGTTGTCCGCCCGAAAATCTGACGACTAAACTATTTTCGTTTTGAGAGCAAAGATAATCGGTTGTGATCCCTTTGCCCTCGTCGCCAAACCCAAGTCCGACAACAATTTGTGCGTTCATTCTTTTGTAAATGGTAAATTGTCGCTAATACTCGATATTTCAAAAATATTTCCCGTGACAATTCCGCAAGTTTCACTTGTTTCCTTAGAATTTAATATACGTGTCATTTTGCCTGTGACAATTACTTCTTTATTCCACCAAGACAAAAATAATAATCTAGGCTCAATTGCCAATTTAGCAGTAGCCGCCCAAAGCGAATCGCCGTGGTATTTTTTGTAATCTGCCGGACTAAAAAGTTCTATACAGTTTGTTCCGGGAGTTTTAACCAAAATTGCCCGGAAACTTGCAGTTTCTCCAACTTCTAAATTTGAAACATTAAATTCCAAAGTGTTACGGAAATTTTGAAACTCCGCAGTATTTGCAGATGATTGTTTTATCGGTTTTAAAACATAGTAAGCCAAAACTCCGATTGAAAAGGCAAAAACTGCTACAAATAGAGTGATCGTTTTTTTCATAATTCAACTTACAAAATTATTTCTTCTTCTTTAGTGTCAGTAGCCGTTCCGCTTAAATTCTGCAATATTTTATCGCCTTCTTTGGTGACAATATCCGAAATTATTCCCGGAATATCTTCACTATGAGCAACCTCGATACAGTTATCGCGCAACAATTCTTTCCAATAGCCAAGTGATTGAACACCCGCCGAACCCTCCAAAACATGGAGATGATAAACGTGATATTTTTCCTTCGCTTTGGTCAAAAGTTCATCCGTTGAAAAAGTTTTTTGGGTCGGTTCATTCATTGTTTCCCTTAACTCTGTCGAGGTAATATGCGGTAAACAAGGCTCGTCACCAATTGTGAACAGAAAGCCCTTTTGCTTCCGTTTGTCCCAGGCATCGTGCTGCGTTCGCATTCCGGCAAATGCGTAGGCAAGATTGTAGCTTTCTCCGGCATTTCCGCCGCCGCCGCCTTCTAAATAAGTGCGAGTTAGCCATAAATCAAGCTCTTCGTCACCCGATTCAAATTGTCCGACTTGCAAAGGATAAGAATCGCATTCGCAATCGCCCACGGCGACAAAAAGGATCTGCGGATCCTTAATTCCTTTTTGCATAATTGCCGACATCAATTTTGGCAAACCGTCTTTGACTAATTGATGGGGAATTGTCCGCATTGAACCTGTTACATCTAAAGCAATAATTATTGGAACCGAAAGCGGATGGGTTTCTGAATCACGGCTTTCCCGAAGTATGGCTTTTTTCGGATCCATCGAATCATGAATTCGTCGTTCTTTTTGTTGAACAAAAATTTCATCCCGCGATTTGGTTGCATAACCTGCAACAACTGAACGTGCTTCCCTGTCTGTTACTGAATAAACTGAATATCCCATATTTTTAAAGTCTGAAGTTTGTCTTTCAACAAAACTTGATAATTTTAACCAAACAAATAGTTGTATCTATCTCGCGCAATTTCGAGTTTGATTTCCAAATTTCTGATTTGAACTCCAATTGCAATGTCTTTATTAACAAATTCTTTAGAGTTGAAATCAGTTGCTAAAACTAAACTGTCGGCAGTTGTCGGCGACAAATCCAGCATCGAATCGCGTTCACGTTTTAGGCGTTTGATTTGAATTTCCAAATCCTCGACCTCGCGTTTATAAATAATTTGGGCGTCTTCGGCAATCGAAATCGCTCTGTCCTCGCGGATTTTGGCGTTGTTTCGTTTCAATGAATCAACAAATGCACCGCTTCCGCCGATGTCTATTCCATTATTTGCATCCATAAAATGTTTTACCTCAATTTAAGTGTAAAAAAGCAAAATTAAATTTCATTATACCCCAATTAAAAGTATCTGAAACTTTTTTCTTTCCATAAATTTAGAACGAAAACGAATTATTTTTTTGCAGTTTATTTGATTCTATTCAGCCTCAAGCATGTAGATCCAGACTGGTTTGAAATATGGCACCCCATTTTTATCCAGCGGAGTCCTGCCATCACCCATTAATGAAGTGTGAGCCTCAGTGGAAGTAAGTTGGGTGCCCGGATAATCAGTTATTAAGATTCGCGAGTGGTTGAAAGGTGGTGCAGTTTTATCAACATCAACCGGTTCCCCAAATTGATAAAGTCCAAGAGTTTTTAATATCTCTAATTGCTGAGTGTAATCACAGCCTTGCTTATCCTGTTTATGATTGAAGGCAAAATAATACTTAAGCGGAGTTTTGCCTTCGCCATACCATTTGGCTGCTTTATTATTTTTGGTATCGTAATCTTTGGGCGAACTGAACATTATCACCCGCGAAACCTTGTGAAATTTCGCCATTAAGGGCGCGTGTCCGCCGCCTTGAGATTGCCCGCTTAAGATCAACTTCTCCCAATTTATTTCGTCCTTATCAGTTAAATATTGTCCCCAATTTTCAACCCCAAAGTTTTTCTTAAGATAAATCAGGAGTTTTTGTAGACGATTTTCGATGCTGTTGGCTCTATTTACTTCAATTAATGACGATAAATCTTTACCTTCGATAATTTCGAGCCGAAAGTTTTCAAAACAATTCTCATCATTTTGCGGTTTGCAAATCGTTGCGGCAATTGAACTCGGGTAACTCAAACTGACAACATGAAAACCTTCGTTCGCCGCCACCTGACTAAACAATTTTGCTCCCATTCCATTGCCGTTTGTTCCGGGAATAAAGACGACAAGTTTGTTTTTAGGCTTAACATTAGGATTAAAATAAACTCCGTGGACAGTGTCGAAAGTATTGATTTCCAAATCAGTTGCACTCGGCAAAACGGTTTTGAAATTCGGCATTTGTTGACCAAAAACATTCAAATACAGAAAGCTAAAAATGGCTAGAAAAATCAATTTACTTTTCATCCTTCATCCCTCATCCTTCATCCTTCATCCTTTTATCAAGCTCATCGCCTCTGCACGAGTTCGCGGATCAGAACGGAAACCGCCTAAAACGCATGAAGTTACAGTCTTTGCACCTGATTTCTTTACGCCGCGAAGTGTCATACAGGTGTGTTCAGCTTCGATAACAACCATCACGCCAAGCGGTTCAATTCCTTCAAATAGTGTTTTGGCAATTTGTTGCGTCAAACGTTCCTGCACCTGCAATCTACGGGCAAAGATTTCGGCAATTCGCGCAAGTTTTGATAAACCGACAATCCGTCCGCCTTTCGGAATATAAGCTATATGACATTTGCCAACAAATGGGGCAAGATGATGCTCGCAAACCGAAGCAATTGAAATATCTTTGACAATCACCATTTCATCGTGAGAATCACCCGGCAAAGCTTTGACGTGTTCACTTGGGTCTTCCCACATTCCACCTGTTAATTCGGCATAAAAATCAGCTACACGACGCGGAGTTTCTAGTAAACCATCACGATCAGCATCTTCACCGATTCCTTCTAAAATTAAACGCACGCCTTGTGCGATCTTGTCTAAATCAATTTTGCTCATTTAATTTTCTTAAAACTATTTCCTTCAACTCTTTAAGCGGAATATTATTTTCCACTGCAACTTTTTTGAGTTGGTCAAACTCCGGCATTGCATTAACTTGTTTGCCATTCAAAAGCCCAATTTTAACATCAATTTCGCCAAACTGCGTCTCAACTTTAACAAATTTCCGCTCCAGACATTCGCGTTCAACCTCGCGCACCCGCACGCCTAGCGTGGTTGTTTCAATGTATAAAAGTTCTGTTAGTTTTTGACGATTTTTATTTTCACACAAGATAGAAATCATCGTTGCCGGACGATTTTTTTTCATCTGAATTGGCGTAAACCAACAATCCAACGCACCTGATTCAAACGCTTTATCCATAACATACCCAAGAACTTGGCCCGTTGTATCGTCCAAATTTGTTTCAAGAAGAATTAAATGGTTAGTAGTCCGTGGTCGGTGTTCAGAACATTTCTCCTCCCTTGTCTCTTGTCCCTGGTCCCTGGTCCCAAACATCAATCTAATCGCATTTGGGAAGTCTTTATATTCACGAGTTCCCGCTCCGTAGCCGATTTTTTCAATATTTAAATCGTTTATTTCACCGTAACTGTCACACAATGTTGAAATTATCGCCGCGCCGGTCGGTGTGCATAGTTCTCCAGTAATTTCGGTTGAATAAATCGGAATCCCTTGCAAAAGTTCTGCAACGGCCGGCGGTGGAATGGGAAATTTGCCATGTGCCATTTTAGCAAAACCGCTCCCAACATGGATTTTCGAGCAAGCAAACCTTTCTATTCCCAACATTTCAAAGCCGATACACGCGCCAACTACATCAATAATTGCGTCCATTGCGCCAACTTCGTGAAAATGAACTTTTTTGACTTCAATACCATGAATCTTCGCCTCAGCTTCGGCTAATCTGGTAAAGATTTTAATTGCCCGTTCTTTAATTGATTGTGACAGACGAGACTCATTAATAATTTTTTCAATGTGATGCAAATGCCTATGAGCATGTTCGTGCGGAACTTTGACATTAGCATGAATTGCAGAAATTCCGCTTTTATTAGCTGTTGTAAATTCTATTTCAAAATCTGAAATATCAAGCAATTTAATTTGCTCGATCAATTCATTTTCATCAATTCCAAGCGCGACTAATCCGCCCAGAATCATATTTCCGCTTGCACCTGCAAAACAATCAAAATAAAGGCTTTTCATATTCTTCTTCGACAAATTCATCTTGAGGATTCTTAATAAAAGTTTCTCGCATTGGAAAAAAGGATGAGATTACCCCGGTATCTAAAATTGCGTCAAATCGGACATTTCCCCCTTCTTTTTTTTCCCAGAAAACATCTATTTCGATTTCGTATTCTCTT
>DAORIL010000504.1:0-5155 GCA_035438525.1 Pyrinomonadaceae bacterium | reverse complement strand
ATGGCTTTCGGAACAGACGTTGGCAAGGGAACGCGAATTAGTTGGGTAACAGATCTGGGTTGGATGATGGGACCTTGGCTGATTTACGGAGCGTTGATAAATGGTGCAACGATGGTTTTGTATGACGGCTCGCCTGATTATCCGAATCCTGATCGAATGTGGGAATTTTGCGCGAAACACAAGGTTGAGATTTTGGGAATTTCGCCGACTCTTGTGCGCGGACTCGCTACCAAAGGCGACGATTTACCGAAAAAACACGATTTGAGTTCGCTGAGAGCCTTTGCTTCGACAGGCGAGCCTTGGAACCCGGAACCATGGCGTTGGCTTTTTGAAGTAGTTGGCGATTCTAAGCTTCCAATCATTAATTATTCTGGCGGAACGGAAATTTCAGGCGGAATTTTGATGAATAATCCGCTTGTTCCTATCAAACCATGCGGATTTTCTGCACCGTGTTTGGGAATTGATGCGGACATTTTGGACGAAAAAGGCGAATCGGTTGAAAACGGCAAAGTCGGTGAATTAGCCATTAAAAAAACGTGGCTCGGAATGGCGCAAGGCTTTTGGAATGAACCCGAAAGATATTTGGAAACATACTGGAATCGCTTTGAAAACATTTGGGTTCACGGCGATTTTGCCATGAAAGACGAAGATGGACATTGGTTCATTTTAGGACGTTCGGACGATACTTTGAAAGTCGCCGGGAAAAGGGTCGGACCTGCCGAAGTTGAGAGTATTTTGGTTGGACGTTCGAGCGTTGCCGAAGCTGCCGTCATTGGCGTTCCCGACGAAATTAAAGGAACGGCAATGGTTGCTTTTTGCGTTTTGAATGAACAAAAAGAAAATCTCGAAACTGAATTAAAACAACTTATCGCCAAAGAAATGGGCAAACCTTTGCAGCCGAATCGCATTCATTTTGTTTCCGCTTTGCCGAAAACCAGAAACGCGAAAGTTATGCGCCGAGTAATTCGGGCGGCCTATTTAGGCGAAGATGCAGGCGATTTGTCGGCTTTGGAAAATCCGACGACTGTAGAGGAGATTAGGAAATTTAAGTTTTGAGTTTATAATCTTTAACAGATCGGTTTCAAATAAATAAAAAATGCTAGAGGCTAAGATACTTTACGTTTTTGAGTCTAACAATCCTCTAACTGCTTTCAAATATAATCTAGATATTGACACACTATTTTTATCACAAATAGTTCCAAAGATTTGGTTAATTAAGTGATTATTATTCTAAAAATTGGTTTTATTATATTTTAAATACAGAGTTTTTCAGATCGCACTAGATTGTTCGTAACCCTACGAACCAGAGAGTCCAGTTATCCCAATTCAATTATCATCATTATAATTGTTTTTATTTATACCCCATTATTTAAACACCAAATTATAAAGAAAAACAGCAGATTTTCATTAAAAAGTGTCATAATGAAAATCTGCTGATATTTTTAATTCTAACGAAATATTATATTTGAAGTCTATTTCGCGCCACCTGCCAGTTTGCCGATCAACGTGAACAGCGGTAAATACATCGAGATAACGATACCACCAATTGTCACCCCTAAAAAGGCGATCAAGACAGGCTCAATCATGGCTAACAAATCGGCAATTGCTGAATCAACTTCTTCTTCGTAAAAGTCGGCGATTTTTCCAAGCATTGCGTCCAAAGCACCAGTTTGTTCACCAACTCCGACCATTTGTCCGACCATATGCGGGAAAACCTCAGTTGCCTTCAGCGGCTCGACAAAACTTTCTCCACGTTCGACTCCGGCCCGAACCTTAAGAATAGCATCTTCGACAATGACATTGCCTGCCGTTTTAGCTGTAATTTCTAAAGATTGGAGAATTGGCACGCCCGAAGAAAGAAGGGTTGACAAAATTCTGGAAAAACGGGCAACTGCAATTTTTCGCAAAATACTTCCAAAAATTGGTGCTTTGAGCAATAAAGCATCAATTTGCCAACGTCCCTTTGGAGTTTTGTAATATGTTCTGATTCCGATAACAGAACCGATTAATGTCGCTAAAGTTGCCAAACCTCCCCAACCGGCTAAAAAGTTACTGATCATCATCACGATTCGGGTTGGAAGCGGCAATGCTTCGCCGGGTCCAAGCAAACCAACGAAAATAGTTTCAAACTGGGGAATAACTACGACCATAATAGTCGCAACTGCACCGACTGCAACTGCCACAACAGCTGATGGATAAATTGAAGCCGAAACAATATTTCGTTTGAGTTTGACAACTTTTTCGATCAAAGTTGCCAAACGCTGCAAAATCAGATCCAAAACACCGCCCGTTTCGCCGGCTTCGACCATATGAACAAACAATTGGTCAAAAACTTTTGGATGTTTAGCCAAAGAAGCAGCAAGTGTGGAACCTTCTTCCACATTTTGTCTGACTTGATTCAAAACGTCTTTGAAAAAGGCATTTTGCTGTTGTTGTGCCAAAATATCTATACAAGAGACCAGCGGCAAACCGGCATCAATCATGACTGAAAATTGACGCGTAAAGATCGCCAATTCTTTGGCTCCGACTTTTTTACCGCGTCCTAGTTTCGGGATACTGATTTCGCGCCCTTTTTCAGAGGCTTGAGTCATTACGATTTGTTCACGTCGCAGTAATGAGCGAAGTTCATCTTGGCTGGCGGCTTCTTTTTCGCCCGACACCATTTCATTTAAGCGATTGCGACCTTTATAAGCGAATGTTGGCATTTTTTTATTAGCTCCTAAGTAAAGTTTGGGAAGTTCTTAGTTTTAACAGTTTGGAAAGCTATGAAATTTGGGGAAGATCTGATTTTCTTCCATAACTTCCATAACTTACTCAACTTCCATAACTAAAATTATCTAACCGGGGGACGTTGTCCGATTGTGCGACCTTGGGCATATGGACTGGGATGGTTGGTTGGACTCATTCCGGGCTTACCTTGTCCGGTATAAGATTGGTTGAGACCTGAACCACGATCAATCAAATCTTTGAGTTCATCTGCATTTGAACTGCGTTGCATAGCAACTTCGAGAGTGATTTGCTTCTTCAAATAGAGCGATGCAAGGGCTTGATTAAATGTCTGCATTCCGAATTTATCTTGTCCGGTTTGCATCATTGAATAAATTTGGTGAATTTTGTCTTCCCGAATCAAATTACGAATTGCCGAATTAGGAATCAAAATTTCGAGTGCCATGGCACGACCTTCGCCGTTTGATTTCGGTAGCAGAGATTGACAAAGAATTCCTTCTAAAACAAGTGAAAGTTGTGTGCGGATTTGCGACTGTTGTCCCGAAGGAAAAACATCGATAATACGGTTAATGGTTGAAGCCGCTGAATTTGTATGCAATGTAGCAAAAGTTAAGTGACCTGTTTCAGCAATCCGCAGAGCCATTTCAATCGTTTCCAAATCCCGCATTTCACCGACCAGAACAACATCAGGGTCTTGGCGCAGGGCAGTTCTCAGCGCATCCGCAAAACCGTGTGTATCAGCGGCAACTTCGCGTTGATTGACAACACAATTTTTGTGATTGTGCAAAAATTCTATCGGGTCTTCGATGGTTAAAATATGATCGTGACGATCAATGTTGATTTTATCGATCATTGAAGCCAGAGTAGTAGATTTACCCGACCCCGTCGGACCTGTCACCAAAACCAATCCGCGCGGTTTTTTGCATAAATCTGAAACGACTTGCGGCAGTCCTAACGCTTCAAAAGATTTGATCTCGTAAGGAATTGCCCGAAAGACGCATCCGACTGCACCTTTTTGATTGAATAAATTTGCCCGAAAACGAGATAAACCTTTCAAACCAAAAGAAAAGTCGAGTTCAAGATTTTCTTCAAAACGGTGTTTTTGAGCATCAGTCAGAACCGAATAAGCAAGTTGTTTAGTTTGCGCGGGTGTGAACGGAGGAAAACCGTCGAGCGGATGGAGATGCCCGTGAACGCGCACTTGCGGTGGACTGTTGGTGGTCAAATGAAGGTCAGAACCTCCCATTTCGGTCATCTTTTTGAGAAGGTCGGGAAGCGTCAGGCTATTTTCATTAACTTGTTGTTCAAAGTTCATATCTTTTTTTGAGGTCCCAAGCCTCAGGTCTCAAGCCATTTGCTGACTTGAGACTTGGGACTTGAGACTGTGGACTTATTGCTGTTTCAACCCTGCTTGAGTCGGACGATCTCCGCGTTGAAGCGATTGAATAACCTTTTCAGATTCTTGAGCGATTCGTTCCTGAGCATCGCTCGGAGAATTGGTTGAAAGGCTATAAATCTTTCCATCAACTTCGGTGAAATAAAAGAGTCGTGATTGAACTGCACCTTTAACCGAGGTTTGTGCTACTACGACATAAACTTTCTTACCGTTTATATCTTTTTGGTAATCGTTAACGACCCAACCGTCTTCACGCATCATTTTATCAATGACGCTTCTTCGCAATGACCCCGTCGGAACACCGCCTACCATTTTGTTGCGGCCGGCATCTGCATCTTCGCCCATTGCCGGACCAACTACGGAAAGTGATGCAGTTCCCAATTGGCTGCCATTTTCGTCGCTGACACGGAATTGTTGTTCGCTACTCGTCACTTCGCTTTGTTTGAAGGTATTCGGAGCTTTTTTACCAGTTGGCAAAACGGCTCCGTCTTTGGCAACTGTTCTATCACGAACTTCTCCGGTTTTATCAGTGACTTTAGCGGTTTTTGCCTGATCGGTTTTTTGGGCTTTTTGACGGGCAAGCAAAATCTGCCGTGCCCGCAGAGCACGCTTACGAGCCATTAATGCCCGTTTTTTCCGTTGTTGTTTGTGATACCAACGCCACCAGGCTTTGGAATATTTTTTCAACTTTTTCTTTTTGGTTTGGCGATGTCGCGGACCGGCTTCGGTCGTGTCCGTCATAAACGGAATAATTGAGCCAACACCCAACAACAAAGCTAACGATAATGCAATTGCTCTAATTAGCATACTTCCTCCATCCTACTTACAAAACAGTTTCCTTGACGACTTCTTCAATCGTTGTAATTCCTTCCCTCAATTTATACAGACCAGATTCGCGCAGTGTGATCATTCCTAATTCGATGGCTTTTTTCCTTAATTCAATCGCACTGGCACCAATAATAATCAACTCGCGGAGTTCGTCTGTGATTTCCATTACTTCGTAAAGCCCAACCCGTCCCTTATAACCTGTTC
>DAORIL010000503.1:0-5162 GCA_035438525.1 Pyrinomonadaceae bacterium | reverse complement strand
TTTTTAGTAAAAATATCGTCAATAAAGCCCAAACCTTTTGTACGCGGTTTCAATCCGGTAATATTAGTAGCAGCCACCGTGTATAAATATTCGTCGTTTTCGAGCCCCACACCCTCTTTTTTTTCCTTACCCACTGCGATGGTGACTCTTTCGGTAATTTTTTGTAAAAGTTTTTGCCGAATGTGAAAAATATTAAAATCCGTATTCAAATCAATGACCGCTTGCAAACTTTCCCAACTGGTTCCAAGTTCAGCTAACAAGGCGGCTTCATCTTCCCGACGATTTAATTCGTCGAAAATAAAATTTAATAGTTGGGATAAATAATCTTTGGCATTGAGCGATCCGGGGCAACATAAAATTAATTTTCCGAGACCCACCCCATTAAAAAAAACTTCTTGCTCCAAATGTTGATTTCGTATTTTGACGGCAGCACCAAAACCGTCAAAACAATGACAACCAATCCCTAACTTATCTATCAATTTGCCGTTTTCCGACAAATAATTGAGCGAAGCCTTGACCCATCCCAAATTGAGAGCAGCAAACTTTTGCAGCAAACCTGAAAATTGCCGCTCCAAATGAGTAATTTGCGAGTCGAAAAACATTGGAAAATCAGTGTCCAGATCAATTGTATTTAGGGACTGAATAATCATTATTGGTTAAAATTCCGCCAACAAAAGTTTTCAAAGTTTTGATAAGAGTTGTCGGCGCAATGGGTTTGGTGTATTGAGCATCAACTCCTACTTGATCTAACTCCTCGCTTACTTTGTCAAAAAGGGTGGCAGTCAATACCATCACCTTGGTCTTTTTTAATTTTTCATTGGAGCGGATTTTTTTTAAGACTTCGATCCCGTTCATATCGGGCAGCCCTAAATCGAGGAGAACAATATCCGGCTCAAATAAACCAAGAGCCTCAAGAGCTTTAACTCCGTTATTAACAACATAAACCTCATACTCCTCCTTGAGCAGAATATATTCCAAAAATCGGGCTATATGTCTTTCATCCTCGACTATTAAAATTTTTGCTGTCTTCATAATTTCTGACCAAATCCGACTTTCAGATAGAATCCTACCCACCCTTGGTTAGCAAAAGTCGTTCCAGTAAATCGCCCGTTCAATGCACAATAAACTCAGCTATTGCATTACTTAAACAAACAAAGATTTCGTCAACGTGTGGCAGTTTGTCCATCCAATAATGGAGTGGGGCAAAATGTGCACGGCTATTGGCAGAAAATATTTTTGGCAGGTCGGATTTTAGAATCGGCGGGAGTTGATTGCTGCGTAAAAAGGAGTTAGGAATTACGTTCTGTTGACATAAGAAAATCTTTCTAAAAAAGTCCCGGAGGGACGAAATGTTTGTAGCCCAAAAAGACAAAAACAACCAAGTTCCGGAGGAACGGCATACAATTGATGTCGTTCCTCCGGAACTCTAATTGGTTTTTCAAACAAAAGGCTACAAATATTTCGCTCCGATGGAGCTAATAATCCTTAAGTCAACAGAACCTAATGTCTAAAGTTCAGGATCGGGAATTTCTTTTTTTCGGTTACAATCTTTACTAATTCCATTTTTAAACTTATGCGAATCAAGGTGTTTGGAAACTTTTAACTTTTGATTTTTGATTCCGGACTGAGAGTTACAAAATAGACAACTTTTAATTGACGGATTGACACAACTCAATTTTAAGTGTTAGAAGTCATAAGTCAGCACGTTTTTGCGTTCTGACATATTTTTTTCAAAAATGAGCAAAAATCTCGTCATAGTCGAATCGCCCGCGAAGGCGAAAACCATCAATAAATATTTGGGAAGCGATTATATAGTTCTCGCTTCGATTGGTCATATTAAAGATTTACCGTCCAAAGACCTCGGGGTAGATGTGCAAAACGGCTTTGAGCCGACTTATGAATTAATTCCTGATACCAAAAAACGCAATAACAAAAGAACAGTTTCGGATTTAAAAAAGGCAGCAAAGACAGCCGAAACAATTTTCCTCGCGGCTGACCCTGACCGCGAAGGCGAAGCGATTTGCCAACATTTAGCCGAAGAAATTGTCCCGAAACGTCCAGCCAAGCCTGTTTTTCGGGTAATGTTCAACGAAATTACCAAAAATGCGATCAAAGAAGCGTTTAATCATCCGAAAGAAGTTAATCAAAATTTAGTTGATGCTCAACAGGCGCGTCGCGTTTTAGATAGATTAGTTGGTTATAAAGTTTCACCTATCTTATGGAAAACGATTGGCGGAAAACTTTCTGCCGGACGTGTCCAAACGGTAGCTGTGCGAATGGTGGTTGACCGTGAGCGCGAAATCGAAGCTTTTGTTCAAACCGAATATTGGACTATTCACGCTAATTTATCGGCAAAATTACCGCCAAATTTTGAAGCTAAATTACATAAAATCGGAGATCTAACGCTCAAAACTTCGGGATTTGGCGAAGACATTAAGAAAAACGAGATTCACTTAAAAGATGAAAGATCTGCGGATGAAATTGTTGCAGAAGCCAAAAAAGAGAATTTTATTGTTGATTCGGTAACGACCAAAGAGCGTAAACGGAATCCTGTTCCGCCGTTCATTACTTCAAAATTACAGCAGGAAGCTTCGCGCAAGCTTGGTTTTCCCGTCAAAAAGACGATGACCGTTGCGCAAAAACTTTACGAAGGCGTTGAAGTTGGAAAAGAAGGCGCGGTCGGTTTGATAACTTATATGCGTTCCGATTCGGTGCGTGTTTCGGATGCGGCTTTAGCCGAAGTTCGCGGTTTTATCGGCGGCAGCTACGGCGATAAATATTTGCCCGAAAAACCTGTCATGTATAAAACCAAAGGCGGCGCACAGGATGCCCACGAAGCGATTCGTCCCACCGACGTTAATCGCACGCCCGAAAGTCTGAAAAATTATCTTAGTCCTGATGAACTGAAACTTTACACGCTGATCTGGAAGCGTTTTGTGGCTTCGCAAATGACGGCGGCGATTTTTGACCAAACCACGATTGATATTAAAGCCGGACGATTTATGTTCCGCGCAACTGGTTCGGTGCAAAAATTTGATGGTTTTCTGAAAGTTTATCAAGAAGGTCGTGACGAAAAAGCAGACGATGATGATGAAGAAAAAACTCTGCCGAAAGTTGAAAAAGGTGAGCAGTTAAAACTCAATGAACTAAAGCCCGAACAACATTTTACCGAACCGCCGCCGCGTTATACCGAAGCAACTTTGGTCAAGGTTTTAGAAGAAAAAGGCATTGGTCGTCCGTCAACTTATGCGGCGATTATGACCACCATTCAAGACCGCGAGTATGTTGAAAGAGTAGAAGGGCGTTTTCACCCAACTCCTTTAGGAACAACGGTTAATGATATGTTAGTGCAGAATTTTACCGATTTGTTTAATCCTGCTTACACTGCACAGATGGAAGAACAGTTGGATAAAATTGAGGACGGCGAAATCAATTGGCGCATCGCGATGCAGACGTTTTACGATAAGTTTTCGGTTGACTTAAACGCTGCAACTGAGAATATAAAGAACGTCAAAAAACAGGCTATCCCGACTGATGAAATTTGCGAAAAATGCGGTGCGGGAATGGTCATCAAATTTGGACGCTTCGGACAATTTTTAGCCTGTGCCAATTATCCCGAATGTCAAACTACCCGCGAGGTTGGAAGCAAAAAAGCCCAGACTGAAGGCGATTCAAATTCCGAAACTTCTGCAAATTCCGAAAATGGTGAAACTGAAGTTCCGCCTTGTGAAAACTGCGGAAAAGAAATGGCTTTGAAAAAAGGGCGTTTCGGTTCATTTTACGGTTGCACGGGTTATCCCGAATGCAAAAATATTCGTAAAATTGCCAAATCGGGCGAAGTTAAAACAGTTGCCCCGCCCGTCGAAATTGATGAAAAATGTCCGACTTGCGGTAAAAATTTAGCAATTCGGCAAGGTCGTTTCGGCGAATTTACTGCCTGTTCCGATTATCCGAAATGCAAATACATTAAACGTGATACGACCGGAATTACTTGCCAAAAATGCGGAAAAGGCGAGATCGGCATCAAAAAATCCAAACGCGGAAAAGTATTTTACGGCTGCACCAATTATCCGAAATGCGATGAAGTTTACTGGGATAAACCGTTAGACGAGGCTTGTCCACAATGCAATGCGCCATATCTTTTTGAAAAAACAACTAAAAAGGATGGAACCATTAAATATTGTAATAACGCGAGTTGTGATTATAAGGTGCAAATTGGAGAGGCACCTATTGCAGACGAATCAAAAGCTGTTGAAACTTCGGCAAAATAAAATTCGTTCGGGATATTGAACTACTTAATCTTTTTATGAATGAACATCTTCAATTTTTACAAGGTTTTTTCAAAAAACCGGGAACTATCGGAGCGATTGCGCCGAGTTCTCCCGATCTGGCTCGTAAAATGATCGAAGATGTTCAAGCTGATGAAAATAATGTAGTTTTAGAAATCGGTTGCGGAACAGGAGCAATTACCAGATTTTTGCAAGATCTAATTCCAAATAGAAAATCTTTTATTGGAATCGAGATCGAAAAAAACTTTGTTGACCGATTAGAAACAGAACTTCCGAATTTAAATGTTGTTTGCGGAGACGCTTGTCAGGCGACGCAAATCATTGCTGAAAATCAACTTGGCAAGGTCAGTTACATTATTTCCGGCTTGCCCTTTGTCGTGTTGCCTAAAGAAGTAAGCGATGGAATTCTGAATGAAGTTGATAAATTGATGGAGCAGGGATGTCTTTTCCGCACTTTCCAATATGCTCACGGTTACAATCTTCCGCCTGCTAAAAAATTTCGCCAACGACTAAATGATAAATATGGTGTAGTTAAAAGAAGCGACCTTGTTTTCAAAAATATCCCGCCTGCATATACTCTAACCTGGACAACACTTTAAAGCTTTAAAATAACTTTAATTGCAAAAAACGAACATTTAAACATTCTACCAATAGCCGATTGGCGGAGGTTTTATGAAAGTTATTTTATTTGGAATGTTTATCTTAATTTTTGCAATGACTAATCTTGCCCAACAAAAACTTGGCGTTCCTTTTGAAATGAAAAAAGGCGAAACAGTTGAAGTTAGCGGTTTAAAAATCAAATATCTGGGCGGTGTCAGCGAGTGGGCGACAGGACAGGATAAAGAAGGTAAGCCGTTTGAAATTTATTACTTA
>DAORIL010000502.1:0-5165 GCA_035438525.1 Pyrinomonadaceae bacterium | reverse complement strand
ACTTTTTATAAATAACGGTCACCCATACACTTTTTTCTTACAACAAAAAGCATTCTTTTTGCGTCTTAGATATTCTAAACAGATGTAGAATTATTATTGATTTTGAAAATCAATAATATACATACTGAATGTTTTGAAGGTTTGAGATTTTCTGAAACTTTCTGTTTGTAAAATATAATACCTGGTCAGTGTGAATGCTTTATTAATACTGATCTCAATCCACATATCTGTTTAAAACCCCGGAATCCTGCATAGCAGGTGATAGAATTCTGAAACAAACTAAATGACATTAATGAGAAATTGGAGAAAGGGGGTAATTTTTTTTTACTGTGTTTTTACTGTATTGATTGCCGGTGCTCAATCATTTTCTTCGGTAAATAATTATGTTCCGTTAAATGATTTTAAAGAAGAAGATAATGGGTTATTTACTACAGAAATATTGGTGAAAGGGTTGCCACGAAAAACCGGTAAAGATTTCGGGTTAGAAAAAGTGCAACTGGCAATTTTACATCAGCGCATATCTGATATAAAAGTTGTGCTAGTTAATCCAAACGGTTCTGAAGTATGGTTGACAAACAGGCATGGTAGAAATGGAGCTAATTATAACGAAACCATTTTTTGTAATAGCGGTTTCAGAGGTGAAATTTCAAAAGGTACAGCACCATTTACAGGAGAATTTTTACCCGATGGAAGGTTGGCGAATTTTAACAAGGGGCAAAATCCTAATGGAAAATGGAAATTGAGAATTTATGATTTGGCAAATGGAGTAAAAGGAACATTTGGTAGTGTAACACTAACATTCAGTAAGCATCCTGCAATTGATATACTATGTTTGAAGAAAATGATGTTTCGATTTTAACCGAAAAAGAACGTAATTTGCTGCGCAATGAAAAATTCGGTTTCGTCTTCCAACAATTTTTCCTGAACGGGCGGGATACTGTTTTGGAAAATGTTGTTTTTCCCTTGAGAATTCGTGGAGTCAGCCAATATAAAATGATAAAAGCCGCGATGGATGCCTTGGAAGCGGTTGATTTAAAGTCCAAAGAAGATAAAAAAGCCAAAGATCTATCGGGCGGAGAAAAACAAAGAGTTTGTATTGCACGGGCTTTGGTTGGGAATCCCAAGGTTATTTTTGCTGATGAACCGACCGGAAATCTCGATTCACAAACCGGCGAAATGGTTGAAAAAATGCTGTTTAATTTGAACCGCGAAAAGGGAATTACGTTAGTGATTGTTACACACGACCATGATTTAGCCAAAAAATGCAATCGAATTATTGAATTGAAAGACGGTGAAATTATTAAAGATAAAGCTAAGAAAGTTAGGGAAGTTAGGAAAGTTGAGGAAGTTGAAGGAAATTTAGAGGCTAGAAAAGACGAAGAGGGTTTATTAATTGAAGAAAATAATAACATTACTGAAAAAGAAATTTTACCTTCATCAACTTTTCCAAACTAAAAACTAAAATTCTATGAGACTCAGAGATCTATTACGCATTGCAAATCGGAACCTGTTGCGGAACAAACTTCGCACTTTTTTGACAATAATGGCAATTTTTGTCGGCTCCTTTACCCTTGTCATGACCAATGGTTTAGGCGATGGACTAAAAGATTATGTCGAAAATCAGGTTAAAAATCGTGAAGGAAGCAACATTTTATTTGTTCGTAAAAAGTTTGAAACTCCGGATTCAGGTAAGAAATTAGGTGAACCTGTTGAATATAAAGAAAAAACTCAGGACGAATCGGGAAATGTGATAGATCCAAATTCATATTCGGTTGAGATTGGTCAAATGGAATCGCTAAAAAAAGATTTACCCGAAATCAAGACCATCACTCCACGTTTTGATTTTGACGCTGAATATATCACTTTGGACGGAATCAAAAAATATCAAGTCAGTTTAGGAATGCTTTCCGAGGGAATTAAACAAAAGGTGGAAGTCGGTAGCACTATTAGCGGAACAGGCGAAATTATTATCCCGCTTGCTCTTGGAAAAGCCTTTAGTAATGACCTTAAAACCCTAGTTGGCAGAGATGTCACCATTGGTTATAAAGTTGGGCAATCCGGTGAGATGAAAACAATCCAATTGAAAATTGCAGGGGTTGCAACTAAAGGTTTTATGGCTAATTTTAATTCGTTTGTTGATTCCGAAACGGCCAGAAGAATTTACGAAGACCAAAAAAGAAACTCAGAAGATTACAATAAATTTTGGAGTTTTACTTTTCAATTAGATACCTCAAACGACAAGAAAATTGCCGAAATTAAAAAGAAATTGGATGAAAAAGGATTTACTGCTGAAAGCTTTGCAGATCAGGAAAAACGGACCTATGATGCAATTGGAATTTTGCAAATCGGATTAAATTTCTTTGCTTTTATTGCACTTTTAGCCGCATCATTTGGAATTATCAACACTTTAGTGGTTGCTGTGATGGAGCGCACCAAAGAAATCGGTTTGCAAAAAGCACTCGGTTTAGGACGCGAAAAAATATTTTTATTGTTCACTTTAGAAAGTGTTTTAATTGGTTTTTGGGGCGCGATGTTGGGAGTTGTCGTGGGAATATTCATTGGCACCATTGCCAATATTATGACAACAACCTATCTTTCATCATTTGAGGGATACAATTTATTTGCATTTCGTCCCTTTTCAATAATTTGGGTTATTTTTTTAGTTTGTGTCCTTGCTTTATTGGCAGGGGTGATGCCAGCTTTTAGGGCAAGTCGGTTAAACCCAATCGAGGCTTTACGTTACGAATAATTGCAGGAGGAGAAAAATGTTAGTAACAACCGGAAATGAAATTTCAGGGCAAGAAATTGACCAATACTTAGGCGTAGTTCGCGGGATCGTTGTGCGGGCCACTGGAATCGGGCGGGGAATTATCGGCGGTCTTAAATCATTGGCAGGCGGAAATATCGAAGAATTTACCCATGTTTGCGAAGAAGCCCGCAAAGAAGCCACCAATCGAATGATTGCACATGCGCACGAAATCGGTGCGGATGCAATAATCGGAATGCGTTTTGATTCAACCGAATTTTCTCAAGGCGCAACCGAGGTTTTGGCGTATGGAACAGCGGTAAAACTAAGAATCAAATAGTTTTTATAATTCAATAATCAAAAATTTTATTCCAGGGTAACTTTTTTCTAGCCTGTTATCCTGTAATAGGTGTATATTGTTGAATCACTACTATTTCACCAATTGATTGAAAAAACTATGGCAGATTTAAGCATAAATTTCGCAGGAATTAAGTCCCCAAATCCTTTTTGGTTAGCATCAGCACCACCGACCAATATGGGTTCGATGATCGAAAGAGCCTTTGATGCCGGGTGGGGCGGCGCCGTTTGGAAAACGTTAGGTGAACCGATTGTTAATGTTTCATCCAGACTTGCCTCGATGGATCAAGGGGCTTTGCGAATGATCGGCTTAAATAATATTGAGTTGATCACTGACAGACCTTTGGAAGTTAATTTGAAAGAAGTTTATGAATGCAAAAAGAAATATCCAAATAATGCCGTAATAGTTTCTTTGATGGTTGAATCAAAACGCGAGGCCTGGCACGAAATTGTTAAACGTGCACAAGATACGGGATGCGATGGTTTTGAACTAAATTTCGGCTGTCCTCATGGAATGAGTGAGCGCGGAATGGGTTCAGCTATGGGGCAAGTTCCCGAATATACTTGTATGGTCACAGAATGGGTTAAGGAAGTCTCTAAACTGCCTGTCATAGTCAAACTGACACCTAATGTTGCCCACATTGTTCCTCCGGGACGCGCCGCTCAAAAAGGCGGAGCCGATGCCGTATCCTTAATCAACACAATAAATTCCGTAATGGGGGTTGATATTGATTCAATGATTCCGTTTCCAAATGTTAATGGCAAAGCCGCACACGGCGGTTATTGTGGAACTGCAGTAAAACCGATTGCTCTAAACATGGTTTCCGAATTGGCGCGAGATGCAGAATTCAATATCCCGATTTCCGGCATCGGAGGAATCAACACTTGGCGCGATGCGGTTGAATTTATGCTTTTAGGTGCCGGAAATGTTCAGGTTTGCACAGCTGTTATGCATTACGGGTATAGAATTGTCGAAGATATGATTGACGGTTTGAATAATTATTTAGACGAAAAAGGTTTCACATCAGTCAATGAAATTATCGGAAAATCCGTTAATCGTGTTACCGATTGGGGGCATCTTGATCTAAATTATAAAGTCGTCGCCCGCGTCAATAACGAAAATTGTATCAAATGCAATCTTTGCTATGTTGCCTGTGAAGATGGAGCGCACCAATGTTTCAGCTTTGACGAAAATAAATATCCGGTTGTTGATGAACACGAGTGTGTTGGTTGTAATCTCTGCGCCTTAGTTTGTCCCGCTCCAAACGCAATTTCGATGGTCAGATTAGATGACGGAACCAATCCGCAAAGCTGGAAGGAACGCACGGCGTAAAGTAACAAAGTAGAAAGCAAAAGTAAATTCTTTAAATAACGTCTGCAATTTTGTAGGCGTTATTTTTTTCAAAGTTTTTGAAATTTATTTGTAACTTTTCTAAATTTCAACGCAATACCTTTTTGAGAAACATTTGAATAAGTTGGGAGATAAACAAAATTTTGGCACGCAGAATCGAAAAACTACTCGTTGAAAAAGCTGTAAAAGGCGATTCAAAAGCGTTTGGCGAGATATATTTTGCGCTTCGTGGGTCTGTTTATGGATTTGCATATCGAATGTTGCGAGAAACCGCACTCGCGGAAGATATTACGCAAGAAGCTTTTATTTTTTTAATTGAAAATCCGCATAGATTTGATTCTGAACGCGGAGAACTCCTCCCGTTTTTATGTGGAATTGTCCGAAACAAAATTATTCAGCATTTACGAAAACACGGAACAAAACTCGAAGTTTTTGAAGATGATTTTAGCAAATATGATGATTTTGAAAGTTCAGATAATCCGTTGAACCATTTATTAAGCATCGAACTAACTGAAAAGATTGAGGAAAAAATTGCAGAATTGCCGCCTCTACAACGCGAAGTTCTGATTTTGCGGGAAATTGAAGAATTACCGTATCAAGAAATTGCTCGAATTACCGAGACCGATTTGAACCAAGTAAAAGTTCGTCTGCATCGGGCGCGAAAGGCTTTGGCAAATGAATTAAAACTGTATTTAGTCGGAAACGAGGATA
>DAORIL010000501.1:0-5171 GCA_035438525.1 Pyrinomonadaceae bacterium | reverse complement strand
GTTTTGAATGTTGAAAAGTTGTCGCCGAAGTTGTCTGGAAATCAGGCAGCACGGGGGATCCAAAGCTTAGTTTAACTAAACAGGGGCGTAGCGTTGAGAGACGCGGGAAACTTCTTCTTTCCTAGCCCGTCAGCTAACCTCGTAGGCTATGGTGAAGAAGGACACATAAAGTTCTGCCGTTTTTGGCGCGACCCGCGTGTTGCTTTGCGCCCTTGTATTTTTCAACGTTTCTTGTCGTCTCAAAGAGAAAGTTCCGCTACAACCGTGTAGCGGAACTTTTGTTATTTAACCAAAAAAAATCTATTTGATAACTTTAATAGTTTTCAATGGGATTTTTTCATTTTTGTCAAAACTAACCTTGACGGGCTTGCCATCTACTTGCAAATTAAAGAGTTGGCTTTGTTTTTCAATTCTGATTACCTCTGTTTTAGTTCCTTTAGCAGTTTGAATCTCAACCTCTAACGGCAATATAAAAGCGGCAGGGGTAATTGCATCTGATTTCTGGATTTGAGTGACTGAAAAAGTAAGCCGTTTTTTGCTTGGATTATAAGTTTGTTTGATTGAAAGTTTAGGATAACCACCCTTGTAAACCCATTGATTGAAAAACCAGGTTAAATCCTTTCCTGAGGTTTCTTCCATCGCTTTTTTCAAATCATCTGTAATTGTATTACTAAATTTATGACGGTTGAGGTAAATATTAATGGCTTTCCAAAATGCTTCTGTGCCGATTTCTTCGCGTAAAGTGTGGATAACTGCCCCACCTTTTTGATAAGTTGTCGTGTCAAAAAGGGAATCATCTGTTGGTGGTTTGGGACGCATTAAAGGATGTCTTGATTGGCTAAAGGAATCTTCAGCGATAAATTGGGCTGCGTCCTCACGAATTTTGCGTATATAATCAGCTCTTCCGTTCAATTTCTCCCGATATGCCGCCTCCATAAAAGTTGCAAATCCCTCATTTAGCCAAAGGTTTGACCAGTCTTTGGTAGTTACCATATCACCAAACCAGGAATGCGCTAATTCGTGCGAAACCAGGTCTAATGCGCCATCTTCACCTAATAAACTGAACATTATTTCAGTATCAGCCATGGTGGTTGCCGTAATATTTTCCATTCCTCCAAAATTGAAACGGGCCACGATTGTTTGATCATATTTATTGTAGGGAAATTCAACTCCTGTCAATTCCTCATAAACCCGCATCATATCCGGAGTTTTACCGAAGGCCTTTTCGACAATATTTTCTTTACCGGGATAAACGTAATAACCAAGCGGAATATTTTTGTATTTGCCCTCAATTTTGACGTATTTTCCAACTACAAATGAAGTCAAATAAACCGAATGAACAACAGGCATTTTATAGTGAAAAGTTCTGGTGTTATCTTGGTTTTCAGTGGTTTCTAAAAGCTCTCCATTGGAAATTGCTACTTCATCCTTGGGAATGGTGATAAATTGTTCGGTAGTTGCTTTATCATCAGGAAAATCATAACTGGGAAACCAATAACGGGCTTCTTCTGCTTCGCCTTGGGTCCAAACTTGAGAAGAATGAATCTCTTTACCTTCAACCACCTCTTTATCAACAAAATAAATTCCTTTGGCAGGGTTTTTGGTTGAATATTTGAATCTGACCGAAACCAAATCGTTAGGAGTAAAAGATTTAGTCAAATTGACATAAATTTGTCCGCCCTTTTGGTTAAATGGAAGTGAAATAGCAAAAGGTAATTGTTTGTCAGTAGATTCAAGTGTTACTGAATCGAATTTCATTCCCACTGAATCCAAAATTAGGGTGTTAAATCCATCTTTTAATGGTTTGATCTGAACTGTTGTGTCGCCAAAATAAATTTTGTTGTCCCGGTCAAAACTAGAGCGAATAATGTAATGTTGGGCATCAAATGTGCGCTCGCGGGGAGTTTGACCAAAGATATTTAAGACAGAAATAAAAAGAAATGGAACAAGAAGGCTGATTTTCAAAAGTTTCATAATTGATTGGAACGCTTGAAAAAATGATTTTTGCAAGCTTCAAAGGTAATTATGGCAGAAATAAAAAACAATTCAAGGAGTTTCCGTCATAAAAATTTTATCTTTTTCGCCAAGTTCACCAATTTTAGTCATGAGAAAATCACCGATTTCTTTGTGAGTTCTGAGCCGATCTCCTTTTTCATAAAATTTGGAAAGATCAATTGGTTCACCAAACCAGACCCGCACTTTTTCCCCGCCTGTCCAATTTCCTAAAACCTGTTTGGGTAAATCATTTCCTAATCCGGCGATAAAGACAGGAATTACCTGGGGTTGTGCTTTCATTATGACCGCTCCGACTCCGGGCTGTGCAGGCAAAAATTCGTATGGATTATCGTTTAAATTTCGTTTGCCTTCGGGGTGAAATCCGATAACATGCCCACAACCTTCCGAACAAATTTGAACTAATCGCCGCAGGGAATATTTATCGAATTCGCGTTTTTTGGCTTCTTTTTCTTCCCGGAAAAATGGTGGATACATTGACCACCAACCCATAACCAAATTAACAAACCATCCAATTGGATTATTATAAAAAAATTTGGCGCGAACCGGAAAATAAAGAATCATCGGATGCTTAGTTTGACGAAACATAACTGAGGAAACGACATACATATCAAAAAAAGAACGATGATTGGCTACTAATAAAAGTGGGCGATCAACATCAGTTTTTTCAATGTTTTCCAAGCCAAAAACATTCATTAAATTGTAGGTTGCAATTTTTATCCAAAGTGAGCCGAGATGTCGTTGGCAAAAAGTCCAGAACTTTTTCCAAATTCCTAAATTCATTCGATGGGTGAGTTTAAATGCAAATCGTTCAATTCCTGAGATAACTGCAATTTCTTCGGGCAAAGGCACCAGTGGAGCCGAAGCTTTGACTTTTATTTGTTGTTTATTTGTATCCATCGTTTGATTTGTGAAAAGAGAAATTTTAACGCAACGAAAGTGAAATTAAAAACAGAAATGAAGATTTTGCAAAATTCAAGACTTTCTTTGATAATTTCAAATTATGTTTTCACAAAACTTTCAGGCTGGTTGGGGCGATATGGATTCAAATTCCCATTTGCGAAATACGGCTTATTTAGATTATTCGGCAACGACCCGGATGATCTATTTTCAAGAAAATGGATTCCCAATTTCCGAATTCAAAAGACAAAGTTTCGGACCCGTAGTTTTGAAAGATGAAATCGAATATTTTAATGAAATTCACCTTTTGGAACGCTTTACAGTGAAACTTCAAATTGCCGGATTTTCTGAAGATGCAAGATTTTGTCGAATCCGTAATATTTTTAAATTGGATAACGAAAAGGTTTCCGCAACTGTTACGAGTTTGGTCGGTTGGCTCGATCTAAATTTAAGAAAATTGATTATTCCACCTGTTGGTTTAGTTAAAACTTTAAAAAAGTTGGAATTGACTGAGGATTATCGACTTATAGAATAATTATTATTTATGACTTTGTTTTTTGAAAATTAAAGCTTCACCCCGAATTCTGGATTTGGTTTTAGCAAAGTAAAATTAAATTCAAAATTAAGCTAAACTCTTTATTTTGTTATCTATATCCTCAATTCTAGAAATCCAAAATTCTATTGCTTCGGCATTTGAGACTTCAACTTTTTTACCTTGGAGGTTTTGCGGAAGTCGGGAATGTTGTGCCCAATTGGCTCTTTTTCCTTT
Source organism: Pyrinomonadaceae bacterium (assembly GCA_035438525.1). GTDB lineage: Bacteria > Acidobacteriota > Blastocatellia > Pyrinomonadales > Pyrinomonadaceae > JAIBCC01. Next base: position 1,489 of record DAORIL010000501.1, on the reverse strand, counting down.
ATCAACTTCCTTTTTAGAATTTGGTTCTTTTCGGTTAAGCCAAAATTTTAGGTTTTTTACATAGTCCATTTTTCTCTTTTCTAAAAAATTGAGTAGTTTTTCGATGTTTTGGGGAATATAACCAGGTCCCGTGCAACCGCAGGAATGAAAAGTTACTCCAGCCGTAAATAGGTTTTTAATATGGTTCCATGATTTTAGATCATTCATTTTTGGCGATTCAAAATCAAGCCCCATATCAGCCATTAAGTTGCCGCATTGTGGACATTTGGCTTGATTTGTAAAATCAGTTGTCCCCTCAATATCAATTGTGAGCCGCCTTTTGAATGTTTTTCGACATTCAAAACAGGCGAAATGCGGTTTATAAGTTGTCATCGCATATCTACACATAAAAAATTGAATTTTTAAATTTCGATCACAATTGGTGACTGAGTTGGATTATACTCTTCATCACAATTAGAAGCATTAACAAAATGAACTCCAAACTTTTCAGCTTGACCATAACCGCAATGAATATGACCAAAAATATGTAGTTTCAATTTACCAAATTCAGCCAAGGTTTCGACTCTTTTACTCAATTCTTCGCATCCGGTATTTTCCGTCCAATATTTCCTTTCCACTTCATCTAAAATTCCGTTGGGTGGACCGTGAGTAACTAAAATATCAGTATCCAACGGAATAAGTTTCCATTTTTCAGCTAATTCCGCGCCTCGACTCAAATTAAAAGCCCAATCATAAAACCTTGGTTGCCAAGGGCTTCCATAAATTTTCAACCCCTCGATCTCAACAAAAGAATCCTGTAGGTAGTTAATTTTTTGGACGAATTTTCTGGCTTGAGAAGGATTATTTTCAAATAACCAGTCGTGATTTCCCGCAATTAAAATCTTGTAGCGGTGCGGAAGACTGGTGAACCAAATTGCAAAGTCATTTACTTCCTCAAATGTTCCCATTACCGTCGCATCACCTGCATGAATCAGGATGTCACCATCAGGAACTTCAATTTGCTCATTGCAATTATGTGTATCGGAAATGCAAACAATTTTCATCAATTTTCAAAAACATTATCACAACTTTTGAAAATAAATAAGGCTAATTCAAAAACAAACTTAGTTCTGAGTTGTCAGTGAATGTAATATTTGGAGAAAATGAAAATTCGATGTTTGAAGCGATCTTGACACAATTTTTGCCGGATTGCTTGGCTTCATAAACAGCTTCGTCAGCACTTTGGAGGGCACTAAAAACATCATTGGTGATTTCAGATCTGGTCAGCCCAATCGATGCCGTAACTTGAAAAGCATTATTATTACTATCAAGAAAGATCTGGTTTTCGATAGCTTTTCGCACTCTTTCCGCTGTGGCAAAAGCTGCTTTTCCTCTGATATTCGGCAAAAAAATGACAAATTCCTCGCCCCCAACCCGTGCCGCACAGTCCAAATTTCTAATATTGTTTTTGACGACATTAGCAACCTGAATTAATACTTTATCACCGATC
>DAORIL010000500.1:0-5175 GCA_035438525.1 Pyrinomonadaceae bacterium | reverse complement strand
ATAAGAAGGACACCTAGCGTACTTAATGCATCGTGTGACACCTGGACACCGGTGTCCTTGGTGTACCTGTAAGGTTTTTTAGCTGTCTAGGTGTTCCGATAAGTGGAATAATACGCAAGGAGTACCCTTGCACAAACTACGCATATGTGGCAAGCCATTCATAACAAAATACGCCGGTCATTTTCGGATGCGGCGCTTAATTACGAAGTCCTTTCGAGCCTTCATAAGGAAATCGGCCGTGAACTTGTGCGCAAAGTCATAGACCAATCCTGTTCCCATATCCTGGATGTCGGCACAGGCACCGGTTACCTGGCCAACAAAGCCCAGTTTTATTTTCCGGAGGCCATGGTGGTCGGGATGGATATCGCCGACGGCATGGTGCTCGAAGCCAATAAACTTAAAGAGGGAATACGCATCGTTCAGGGGGATGCATGTGCCCTGCCGTTTGAAGCAAATGTTTTTGATTTGGTCATATCCAATCTGGCTTATCAATGGGTGGGAGATCTGGAGGCTGCGTTCCGTCAGGCCCACAACTGTCTTGCTCCGAACGGGAAATTAAGTGCTACTGTTTTCGGGAGGCGCACATTTTACGAACTCTTCGAGACTATGCATGCATTCCTGCCGCAGAAGTCCGTTCACTGGCTTCCCGATTCCGGACGCTTAGAAGCGGCATTGATTTCCGCCGGATTCAAAGATGTTCATCTTGATTACGAGATCATTAAAGTCCAATTTGAAGACCTGATGGATGTGTTAAGATGGATCAAGGGCATCGGAGCGAATGTTTTAAATGACGATGTCACGTTAGGCAAACAAATGATCGCGCAGATGAACGATCATTACCGTTCGAATCATCCTTACTTCAACGGAGTATGCGCGACATTCGAAGTCATCTGGCTTTCAGCTCAGAAATAATTCCAAACGATTGAGGTAATCATGCACGATGTAACGTTCTTGCAGGATATGGCGATAGTCATGACCGTAAGTGCTTTGGTCACGATTCTCTTTCGCCGGCTCAATCTTCCCGTTGTGCTCGGTTACATAGATCTTTTATCCGGAATTTGCCAATTACTCTAAGAATTATAAGCAGTTACGCGAAGAGGGAAGTTTGAAATCCGCCCGCGAACTGGCAATTTCATTTCTCGCCAATGACCGATTCAGACTGACCAAAACCAGAGTTTCGTATCAACCCGAATCGGACAAAATCCTTTTTGCCCAAGACGTTGCCGAAAATATTTTGGCGGATGAAACGCTCAAAGCTGCCGAGGGAACGGCGATTTATAATCTGATAATCGAAGTTTTTAACCAGGGCATTTTCTTTCGACCAATTGTTACCCAACGCGACAGAAATTATTGGTATCCGCCGTTTTCCGGCATTCCGATCACACCCAAAAGAGATAATGTTCACGAAATGACTTATTTGGTTCACGACTTGTTTCATCAGCTTTTTCCCGACGGTTTGATAAATTTTGATAACTCAAATCGTTATCGCACCTCTTATCTTATCAATCGTTTAATGTCCGAAGCTTTTACGCTCGTGCTGGCAGATATGATTTTTGTGGATAGTATTCAAAGCCTTGAATACGATTTTTCCAAACGCAAAATTTATCCGCTTTTCAAGAAAACAGGATTAAGTTCGACCTCCGCCGAAGACATCAAAAAGTTGCTTTTTGCCAACGCCCGATTTTTTATTTTCGGCGATGTTTCAGAGTTCAAAAAATTAGTTGGAGATTGTGCGGAACTTGATGATTTTGTTGAAAAATACACGCCTTTTGCCCGCGAAGATTTGAAATGGAGTTCTCAAAATTACCAAAATTTTCAAGAACATCCTGCAACCGATTACAACGAGTGGGCAAAATATGTGCAGAAAATTTTCCCTGAAATGAGCGCATTTAAAAAGGAAAAAACGAGTGAAGAAATTTTTAACGAAGTTTTTACCGCAAATTGGAAAAAGATTGAAAAAATTCTCGGTGCGAATGAAAACTGCAAATTAGCAGATTGGGAAGTGCGCCGTTCTCGCGGATTTAAGAAATTGTTTGCCGGAAATTTAGGGCTGTGGCTGGCGTATTCTCCGCTCAAAAATAGTGCAATGTTCGATTATGTTTTCAATACTTTGCAAAAAAATACTCTGGAAATTGAGGAAATACACCAAATCGAAGCAGTTTATGAAAAAAGTTTGACATTTTTGCGCCAGACCAACTACATTGACCACAACGATTTTTTGACGATGAAAATTATCTTTCCGCTCTTCAAACCGCATTTTGTCTTTTATGATTTGCAGGAAACAAGAGATAATTGGGCAGAACTAAGAACAGAAATTTTTGAAAATAACAATTTATGAGCGATAAACCTATGAAACAATCTGAACCGTGTGTAATGGTGATTTTTGGCGCTACAGGGGATTTAACCAAGCGTAAACTTTTTCCGGCACTTTATAATTTAGCCAAAGAGGGATTTCTGCCTTCCAACTTTGCGATTGTCGGAGTTGGGCGGCAGGAAATGCTGAGCGAAGATTTTCGCGCTCAAACCATTGATAATTTGAAAGAATTTGTTGGTGACGGAATTAATTCGGATTTGCTTAAATGGTTTGAAGAGAGAACTTACTATACAGGCGGCGACTTTGACGATGACAAAAAACTTTTCAAAGACATCAAAGATTTGCTTACCGAAGTCTGCACCAAACATTCTATTCCGGAAAATTATTTTTATTATATGGCAATTCCGCCATCACTATTTGCCAATGTTTCGCACAAGATCGTTAAAAACGGTTTGGGCAAAGAAGAAGACGGAAAATGGCGCAGATTTATTTTTGAAAAACCTTTCGGAACCAGCTACGAATCGGCTAAAGCCTTAAACGCGGATTTGCTCAAACTGCTCAAAGAACGCCAAATCTATCGAATTGACCATTATTTGGGCAAAGAAACGGTGCAGAATATTTTAGTTTTCCGCTTCGGCAACAGTATTTTTGAACCGATCTGGAACCGAAATTTCGTTGACCACGTTCAAATTACGGTGGCGGAAAAACTCGGTGTTGAGCTGCGTGGAAATTATTACGATTCTGCCGGGGCGTTGCGCGATATGATTCCGAATCATATTTTTCAGCTGGTGACGTTGACCGCAATGGAGCCGCCCGTTTCGTTTGAAGCCGATGCCGTCCGCGATGAACAAGCCAAAATTTTGCAGGCGATTCAGCCTTTTACTGATGAAGAAGTTTTACGCAAAGCCGTGCGCGGTCAGTATGATGCGGGAGAGATAGGCGGCAAAACTGTTCCAGCCTATCGCAGTGAATTAAATGTTGCGCCAATCTCAAATACAGATACTTTTGCGGCTCTTAAACTTTCGATTGATAATTGGCGATGGGGCGGCGTGCCTTTTTATATTCGCACCGGAAAACGTCTGCCTGACAAACATTCGGAAATCGTCATTCAATTCAAAAAAGCTCCGTTTGTGTTATTCCGCGATACTCCGGTTGAAAAATTAACGACCAATCGCCTGGTCATTCACATTCAGCCTGATGAAGGTTTGACGCTTCATTTCGGGGCGAAAATTCCAGGTCCGATTGTCAATATGGGCGCGGTTGATATGGATTTTAACTACGTTGACCATTTTGGCGAACAAATTTCGACAGGTTACGAACGACTTTTGTTTGATTGTATGATTGGCGATGCCACGCTTTTCCAACGCGCCGATATGGTCGAAGCCAGTTGGAAGATTGTCAATCCTGTGCTGGATGTCTGGAATGCGATTCCCGCCCGCAGTTTTCCCAATTACAAAGCCGGAACCTGGGGACCGAAAGAATCTGATGATTTGATGGAAAATGACGGCAGACGTTGGATAAATGAAGTCACTTAATTTGCGACTGTGAGAGGAAGAGATGCGGGGGCACGGAGAAGTTTTGTGGAAATTAAAACCTTTAAAAGTGTAGAAAAACTAAATATTTTCGCGGCTGAACAATTTGTCGAAATTGCTAAAGATTCGATTGAAAAACGTGGACAATTTACAGTTGCTCTTTCGGGCGGCTCAACTCCGAAAAAGCTCTATGCACTTTTAGCGACTGAACCTTTTCGCTCACAAATCGAATGGCAAAAAGTTTTTTTCTTTTTTGGTGATGAAAGATTTGTGCCAAAAGATTCCGAAGAAAGTAATTTCCGAATGGCAAACGAGGCTTTGTTTTCAAAAGTTGAAATTCCAACCGAAAATATTCATCGTTTTGTTACCGAAAACGGAGATGCAAAAACGATTGCCGAAGCAATGGAGAACGAAATTCGGGAAGTTTTCGACTTAAAAGAAAACGAATTTCCAAACTTTGATTTAGTTTTTCTGGGAATGGGCGCAGACGGACACACGGCTTCACTTTTCCCGGAAACTAATGCTTTGAAAGAAAATAAAAGAATTGTGGCTGAAAATTACGTTCCAAAATTTGAAACATTTCGACTGACTTTTACTTTTCCAACCATCAACAACGCCCGGAATATAACTTTTCTCATCGCTGGAACAGACAAAGCTGAAACTTTGCATGAAGTTTTAGCAGGGAAGTTTCAACCCGAAAAATTTCCATCGCAAATGGTTAAGCCGATTGATGGGAATTTATTGATTTTGACTGATGTCAATTTAGGATAAGACAAGAAAAATTGCCACAAGAGGCACAAAAGACACAAAAGAAAACTGAAATAATCTTTTTGCGTCTTTTGTGCCTCCTGTGGCAATTCGTCCTTTACGGCTTAATTGTGACATTCAACATTTCGCCACCGAATTGCTGAATTTGAATCGTGTCCGTATTTGGTTGTGCGCTGGCATCAACTTCAAAAGTAATTTCGTTTCTGTCTTCCGTTAATTTCAAGAAACTATTTTCTTTGCTGATCGGGAAAATAACAGGCTGTCCGACTGCCGATTTATAGACAATATTTTGCGAACAACGTGCATCACCTGCGACTCTCTTCAGCGTCACTAAATTTTTACCGTTTGAACCGGGCGCGATGTTTGCTTCCCAAGTTCCACCGTTGGCAAAGGGAATTTGGAAAACCGGGCTTTCAATCATTGTAAATCCGCGTTTACCGATTATTTTCGCATCAATCACATTATTTTTCGGCAGGGCGGCAATGTCTTCTTTGCTAATATCGGCTTCCCAGGCGTTCAATCCTAAATTCTTTCGCAATTCATATTCTTTTTTCCAACCGT
>DAORIL010000499.1:0-5179 GCA_035438525.1 Pyrinomonadaceae bacterium | reverse complement strand
AGTTGTTTCCAGACAGCAAGTTCCTTTCTGATATTATCAAAATTGATCTGGTCATCTTTCGGACGAAAAAATTTTAAGGCAAAATAATTGACATCCAAAGCAGTCCGTTTTTCGGCTTTCCAGACATCGCCGAATCCGCCCGAACCAACTTTGTTGAGCAAAACATATCCACCGATTCTGTCGCCTTTATTGAGCATTTTTATGTATTGACTTTGGTGATGATAGTTTTTTGCTTAAAAAAGTTCAAATTTTTCTTCTCATCTTCGCCGCCTCGACTGTGTTTTTCATCAGCATCGCAATCGTTAATAATCCAACTCCGCCCGGAACAGGCGTAAAGGCTGAGGCTTTGGCTTTGGCTTCCTTAGGATTGACATCGCCAATCAGAGTTGAACCACGTTTTTCAATGACCGCCAGACGTTTTTCGAGCTCGTCTTCGCCAAATAATTCATGTGCAAAATCGACATCCGAAACGCTGTTCATTCCAACATCTATCACCGTTGCCCCCTCTTTGATATGTTCGCCGCGAATAAATCCGGCGCGTCCGATGGCAGCCACCAGAATATCGGCTTGCGAGGTAATTTGTGGCAAATTGTTTGTGCGCGAATGACAAATCGTGACCGTTGCATCATTTTGCAAAAGTAATTGTGCCATCGGTTTTCCGACAATGTTACTGCGTCCGACTATGACGGCATGTTTGCCTTTGATTTGGATTTCATTTCGTTTCAAAATTTCGATAACTCCCGCCGGAGTGCAAGGCAGAAGCGATTTTTGTCCGGAAGCTAGTCGTCCGACATTGATCGGATGAAATCCATCCACATCTTTTTCGGGATCAATTGCTTCCAAAACTGCTTTATCATCGATCTGTTTTGGTAAAGGAAGTTGCACTAAAATTCCGTCAACATCATCACGATTGTTTAAGTCATTAACAATTTTAAGTAATTCTTCCTGTGTAGTTTCCGCTGATAAATGCTGATGTTCGGAAATCAATCCAAGTTCCTCGGAAGTTTTAACTTTATTCCCGACATAAACCGCCGAGGCAGGGTCTTCACCCACACGAACAACCACTAAACACGGACGGAATCCGTGATTCTCCTGCAAACTTTTAACCTCTTCGGCAACTTCTTTTTTGATGGCTTCGGCAATCGGCGCACCACTTAAAATTTTCACTTGATTTTCAATCATTTTCAGCAAACCTCAATCAAACTTTTTTCGTCTTTAGGTTACAATGATTTTGCATCATTCGGCAAAATCAGAACTTATGAAAAAACTTTACTTATTTCCGCTAATTTTTATCTTTACTTTTAATCTGTTGGCACAGGACTTTCGGCAAAAAATCAATCAGGCAATTGAAAATCGTGATTATTTAACTGCAATTACTGAATTAAAAAATCTGGAAAAGTCTGACAAGAAAGCATTTACCAACAACAATTATGATTATCTTTTAGGACGAATGGCGGAAAAGCGTGGAGATCTGGCTTTGGCAATGTCAAAATATCAATCGGTTGTCAGCCGAAATTCGATTTTGGCTGAATATGCAAAATGGCATCTCTCACAAGTCGCTCGTTCAAGCGGAAATTTAATTTTGGAACGGACTTTTTTACAACGTCTGTTGACCGAAAATCTCAGTAGTTTGTTAGCTCAGGCAGCCTATAACCGAATGTCGCGCTCCTATTTTGAAAGCGGCAGTTATGAATCTGCAATTTCTTTTTTACAGGGAACTCCGAATTTTCCGGTCTCAGTCAATCCAACTACTGCAACTAATGCCGCTCCTTCTATTTATGGTAATTTAACCGGAAATGATACACGAACCCGTGAAAATTTAGTTTTACTTGCCAATTCATATTTGCAAAGTAAAAAAATCAACGAAGCCCGGGAGATTTTTACTAAACTCGTCACCGTTTTACCAAATCCGACTCAACCTGATGATTTTGCTTTGGAAGGTGCAAAAGGTCTGGATATGCTCGATAGCGAAACGGGTGCGTTTGGCAAAGTTGCGCCAAATATTCCCGATGTTGAACATTTCCGCCGTGCTTTGATTTATCAATTTAATCGTAATTTTGCCTTTGCGCGTCTGCATTATTTGGCGATTATTGAACAATTCCCACAATCTACCAATGTCGCAGATGCGCTTTATCAAATCGGTCGCGGTTATGCGCTCGAAGGTTCCTATAATGAAGCAGTTAAATGGTTTGAACGGGCACAATCCGAATTTCCGAATCAACCTCTAGCTGAAAGCGCATTGAGCCAGTCTGCTTCGGCGTATTCCCGACTCAATAAACCGAAAGAAGCTTTGTCACGTTATCAAAGATTTATTCAGCAATTTCCCGAATCAGACACTTTGGAACGTGCTTATTTGAATATTGTTGATATTGAACGTGATTTGGGTGAATCATCTGATGCCCTTAAATGGGCAAGCAAAGCCCGCGAAGCATTCAAAGGTCAATTGCCCGAAGCCCTTGCGCTTTTTGCTCAAATCCGTATCCGAATCTCCGAAAATAATTGGGGGGATGCGTTAAATGATTTGAATGAATTGCAGAAATTCAGCGATTTAGGAGGAACGAGAGTTCCGGGCGGAACAAATAAAAACGAAGTAGCTTTCCTCCGCGCTTATACACTGGAAAAACTTGAACGCTACAATGAAGCGGTTGAAGCATATCTTACAATTTTAGATGGGCGAGGCGAATATTACGGCTGGCGGGCAACAGAAAGGCTGAAAGCATTAGCCTTAGACGAAAAATCAAATAAAGTGATTATTGACAGATTCAATTATCATTTTACTTTTGCTCAACAGGCGGCAACCGCCCAAAATGCCGATAACGTTCGTCAATCTGCCCAAAACGCACTTCGTTTGACCGGCGATGAAAGCCTTCGCTCCAAACTAATCGAAATTATCAAAAAAACCTATTCGCTTTTACCTGTTTATCAAAAAATTCCCAGTGGAAAATTACAAGAATTCGGACGTAAAGATTTAGTAAAAGATAAAGTTCCCGCACCTATTTATTCTCATCAAAGTTTAGCGGATGAACTTTTATTTTTGAAACTCTATGACGAAGGAACTCCTGAATTAGAAACTGCCTTACGCGAAAAATTACCTAAAAACACTAATTCTTTGAACGATTTTCCACCGGAAACGGCTTACACCTTAGCCGTTTTTTATAATCGTGGTGAGATCTCAAATCGGGCTATTGCCTATGCTGAACCACTTTGGCGAAATATTCCTGCCGATTACCAAATAGAATTGATGCCGCGCGATCAAATCGAATTGCTGTATCCGATTCCATATGCCGATTCCCTGCTCAAATACGCACCTGAGCGCAACGTTGATGCGAGGTTTGCCCTTTCGATCATGCGTCAGGAATCACGTTATCGGGCTGATGTAAAATCCGTAGCGGCGGCTCGTGGATTAATGCAATTCATTTCGGATACATCGAACAAAATTGCTTCGGAGCTTGGCAAACCAAACTTTAAACAAGACGAACTTTATAACCCGCCAACCGCGATTCTTTTCGGTTCGCAATATTTGGGAAATCTGTTCAAAATGTTTCCGGATCAAGCTCCTGCGGTTGCCGCCAGTTACAACGGCGGTGAACTGAATATGAATCGTTGGCTGGCCCGTTCCAAAAGCGATAATCAAGATCGTTACGTTTCCGAAATTTTATTTACTCAATCAAAAGATTATGTTTATAAAGTGATGGCAAATTATCGGGTTTATCAAATGTTTTATGACGAAAAGCTAAAAGCAAAGTAAAAGAGATTTAAAGTTTTTTATTGGGCTAATCTTTGGATTTCCTTCAATGAAACTTCGTCGAGTTGGTAAATATCAACCGTAACTATTCCATGGACAATAATTTGGTCGGTAGGCTTAGTTTTTGTTCTCAGATATTTCAAATACGCATCATTACTGAAATAACGGCGACCTGCGGCGACCAAAATAAAATCGCCTACCTTCAAATTTCGCACTTTTTCTTTGTCCGAAAGTGAAACAAATTGTAGATCTGCCCGCCCTGTTTTTTCAGCATAATATGTCAATAAATAAGGAGTTTCACTAGCTATTGCCACACCTGTTTGTGCACGTTTTCCAATTGCTTCAACTGCTTCGCGTGAACTTAAATCGTAAAATTCATCGTGCGGAAAATAATGATTTCCATTTCCGATAACGTTAGTAAATAAGCGATAATTTGGAGAAATTGCAACGGAACCCCAAAAAGAAAAAACAAAGATACCAACGAATAAAATAATTTTGATGAGATTGGTTAATTTGAAAAATTGCGTTACAGAATAAAAGCCAATCGCCGCCACAATAAAAATGATCGGTTGCGCCAAAGTAAAATATCGGACAAATTTTCCGCCCATTACAGTAAAAGGAAAAAAGAAAAAGAACGCCCAAAATAAAAGAAAATATCTTCCGTCACCAAGTTTTTTTTGAAAAACAAAAGGCAATCCGATCAAGAAAAAGATCAAAGTCAGAATCGGCGTTTTGACCAAAATAAAAACATAATAAAAAGTCCATGGAACGCCTGAGAGCCAGCTCGTCATTTTGTTTTGATAGAGCGTTCCGGCAAATTCATAAGCATCGTGACCAATTCTTTTTTCGCCGGCAAAAATCAACATTTCGCGCCAGGTTTCGGGTAACAAAATAGTGGGATTAAAAGCCACAAAAGCAATTCCCATAATGGCAAAAAACATCAGCCATTTTATTTTTCCGAGTCTCCATTTAGTCGCTTTAATTCCCTGAAAAATATTGTAATAGGAACCGAAAATTCCCAGGATATGCACCAGATATTTTGAAGCAATCATCGCTCCGAAAGAGATTGCAGATGCCCAATAAAGTGGATGAGGATTTTTTTCTCCTTTTTCGGCCACAGTTTGACTGCGCAGCCAAAAAACATTGGCCAACAAAAAGAAAAATAAAAGAAATGAATCCTCTTTGGCGATACGGTCAAAGCCGATCGCATTTGGATCAACCGCCCAAAACGAAGCCGAAATAAATCCGATAGTCGAACCAAATAATTCCTTGACCAGCAGAAAGATCAACAAAATCGTCAATGAACCGAACAACACCGTCGGAAAACGCAAGGCGAATTCTTCAGAAATTTGAGCGGATGAAAAAGTTTGATTAGCTTTTTCGGCGATCGAAAGACTGGCAGTTTGCAAACCTTTCATCAAAAAAGGATGCTCA
>DAORIL010000498.1:0-5187 GCA_035438525.1 Pyrinomonadaceae bacterium | reverse complement strand
GCTTCTTTTTCGGCTTCACGTTGGGCTTCGTCCCAAGCCTTTTGAATTGCATCCCAATCAAATCCGTGATGCTCAAAAAAATGAGAGTCTTCGCCCGCCAAAACGGCTTTTTGTAAATTTGGCGAAATCGCATCCATCGAAACCCATATTTGAAAGCGTTTCGGCTCTTTTCCATCGGCGCGGGCTTCGCTGGCACGATTTTCAATCATCGAAGTCGTGGTTGGATTCTCGGTTTTAAGTGCAGAAATGTTTGGAAACGTCACTAATTCATACAAAAACCAAACAGCCATTGCGCCGCAAAAAATTAAAAATAAAACTTTTGTCCAATACCACATACGATTTTAGATTGGGGATTTTGGATTTTGGATTGGGTCAGAACCGTCTGCGTTAGCAGGCGGGTTGAACGTCATCTACTCCAAACTTTTCCAAACAACTCCTCACCAATAATACAATAAATTTTGCGAAAAGTTCCCAAATCATTTGCAGTTGGTGGAGTTTTAAAAGAATTTGTCATCCTTTTCTGGGCAAAGCAGAGTGACGAAAAACTTATAAATATGCAAAAAATTAAGGTCAGGATTTTTTTCATAATTACCTCGGATAAATTCAATTGATAATACCATCAAATCAACTTGGAAAAAATCCTTTTAATCGCTAGAATGAGGTGTTTCCCCTTTGAATAAAATCCAATTTCTTGAATATTGCTACCAATGAAAAAAAATATAATTTACATAGCTGCACTTTTGTTAGTTGCTTTTACGACAAGCATCTTTGCCCAAACAAAAACTTTAACGGTTGAGGATTATGCCCGCGCCGAAAAAATGCTGGGTTACAGCACCGCGCCATTTGTTGACCGTGCCGGAGTTCGTCCGACTTGGCTGCCTGACGGCAAATTTTGGTATATGGTTCTCACTCCGACCGGAAGAGAATATGTTCTGATAAATCCTGCTGACGGCTCACGTAAAGTCGGTGTCAGTATGGCGGAATTAGGCATTACCGGAAATGCTCCGGCACAGGGTTTCGGCGGACGTGGAGGCGGTGGACTTGAAGTTGCCTCGCCCGATGGAAAACGCGCTGCCTACATCAAAGACTGGAATTTGTGGATGCGCGACAATGAAACCAAAAAAGAAACGCAGTTGACTACTGACGGAATTAAAGATTTTGGTTACGCAACCGATAATGCGGGTTGGAAACACAGCGACCGCGCAATTCTCGTCTGGTCGCCTGATTCAAAGAAGATTGCGACTTTTCAACAAGATCAGCGTAATGTCAGTGATATGTATCTGGTTTCAACCGCAGTCGGCGCACCAAAGCTCGAAGCGTGGAAAAATCCGATTCCAACTGATAAGGAGATCGTCAAGATCAGCCGCGTGATAATCGAAGTTGATTCACCAAAAGTTATTCGTTTAAAAATGGGACCGGACGATCACCGTTCAACTCTGTGCGATGATATTTCGTGCGGCGGCGGTTGGGATGATGTGGTCTGGAGCGCAGACAGCAAAACTTTAGCTTTTGTTTCAACTCCGCGCGATCATAAAAAAGCGACTTTGCAAGTATCTGACGAAGCCGGAAATGTTCGGAAAGTTTATGAAGAAACCGTTGCTACCCAATATGAATCAGGTCAAGGCTCAGTTAACTGGCGATATTTTCCAGAAACCAATGAATTCATCTGGTATTCGGAAAAAGACGATTGGGGACATCTTTACCTGTTTGATTTGAATACCGGACAGTTAAAGAATCAAATTACTAAAGGCAATTTTGTCGTGACGCAGATAGTTAAAATTGACCAAAAGAGCCGTGTTATTTACTTCAACGCCAATGGACGCGAAGCCGGACGCGATCCGTATTTTTCGCATTTCTACCGTGTTGATTTTGATGGTAAAAATCTAACTCTACTGACTCCTGAAGATGGCAATCACCAGGTTTCTCTTTCACCCGACGGCAAATATTTAGTAGATAATTTTTCTAAACCGGATGTTCCGCCAACCGCAACTTTGCGCGATATGACGGGCAAATTGATCGCAAATTTAGAAAAAGCTGATGTGTCGCGGTTAGCAGCAACAGGTTGGAAACCGCCCACGCCGATTACTGTTAAAGACCGCAACAATAAGTGGGATTTATACGGTTTGATGTTCACACCAACCAATCTTGATAAAACTAAAAAATATCCGATAGTCAATTATATTTATCCGGGTCCGCAAGGCGGCGGTGTCGGCGGTCGTTCATTTTCGGCTTCGCGTGGCGATCATCAGGCATTAGCCGAATTAGGTTTTATCGTGGTAATTATTGACGGAACTTGTAACCCCGACCGCTCAAAATCTTTCCATGATGCCTGTTACGGCAATATGGCTGATAATACTTTAGAAGATCAAATCAGCGGATTAAAGCAATTGGCGCAGAAATATCCTTTTATGGACTTAACTCGAGTCGGAATCTGGGGACATTCGGGCGGCGGATTTGCCACAGCGGCCGCGATGTTTCGTTTTCCTGATTTCTACAAGGTCGGAATTTCGGAATCGGGTAATCACGATAACCGCAATTACGAAGATGATTGGGGCGAAAGATACATCGGTTTAATGGTTGGCGACAATTATGAAAAACAGGCAAACCAAACCTACGCCAAAAACTTAAAAGGTAAATTGATGCTCGCACACGGCGGAATGGATAACAATGTGCCGCCGCAAAATACTTATTTGGTAGTTGATGCCTTGGTCAAAGCCAATAAAGACTTTGATTTAGTCATTTTCCCAAATGCCCGGCACGGCTATGGTGCTGACGGTAATTATATGATGCGCCGTCGTTGGGATTATTTCGTCAAAAATTTGATGGGTGCGGAACCGCCGAAGGAATATGCTTTAACTCCGAAGCCAGATCCGCGAATGGCAAGGTAAGTTGAGGATTAAATTAAAAAGGGTAATTTGAGACACTCAAATTACCCTTTAACTCTAAGCATTGGCAGACTTATTTACTCACTAAATTTCACCCGTGACACCCAGATACCGCATATCGGGACCTTCAAACCCCTGACTGAATATGTTGAGAAAGACAGCGATTTTGCCTTCGTAAATATAAACCTGTTCGATTTTGTAGCCAAACGGGCAGTTTCGCGCTTTGGGCAACATATCGCTATCTTTTTGTAAAATTTTTAGTTCGTGGTTTCGATGTCCCGTATTGTCTTTGAGGGTTAACTCGAATTTATAAGCTTCAGAGCATCCTTCTGTAGGCTTAGCTAATGTCGGAATTAGCGTTAATTCGTAAAATTCTTCGGTATTTTGATTATAGGGATCGAGGTTGGGATTAAAAATAACTTTCTCGATTTCATTCGTCTCCCTTTTGATAAATCCTCCTTCGTAATCAGTTACAAGTTTCTCAATCGGCTCGTTTTTCCCGTCTTCATAAAAATAATGTTCGCGCTGGACAGGTTTGACAAAACTCAAATCATTGAGAAAATGAGCAACAGCCTGCTGACCGAAATTACCACGTTCAATACCGAATCTTTTCAGCTTAAGCGCCACATCTTTTTTGTAAAGTGATTCGATTTTAAATCCTTTCAATTTATCTAACGGGTCATCTGTTCGTTCAAAAATAGTCGGCGCCATGGCGAAAGAATTCTTTGTCGTGTCAATGTAATAAGTCGTTGCATAATCGCCGCCTGAACCATCCCATGCGCCAAATTCTTCAAACGCCAGATACTTACCATTTTTAGAAAACCCGATGAATTTAAAACTGGCGTAATCCCCCGCCAAAACGATGGACGAAAACGCTGTCAAAATTAAAAGTGCAAGAGCTAATTTTTGAATTTTTTTCATAGTTTTATTTGTCGAAGATCGATCCGGTCACGACCATATAATTCATATTGACTTCCGGACGATCAAGATCTTTAGTGAAAATATTGAGAAAAATCGCAATTTTTCTTCCATAAACGTAAACCCGTTCGACTTTGTATCCGAGGGGACACAGTCTCTCTGTGGGCACAATATCGCCGTCCTTCTGCAAAATTTGTAATCCGGTTTCCTCGTGTGATCTATTATCTTTAAGAGTTAATTCAAATTTATAACCTGCGGGGCAGCCTTCAACAGGTTTTGCGGGTGACGGGGTTAGCGTTAATTCCAAAAACTCATCCGTGGTTTGCTTTGAATCAAGAGAATTATTAAAAATAATTTTCTCGATCGCAGTAGTGTTTATATTCCCGTAACCGCCCACATAATCAGTGACCGGATCAGTTTCATCGCTTTCATCAAGAGTATTTTTACGCTCAATAGGTTTCACAAAGCTCCAGTCGCTCAAGAAGTGAGCGACCGCGAAATCTCCGGTATTGCCGGATATGATTCGCAATTTCTTAAGTTTTGCCGAAACTTCGTATTTATAAGCCAATTCGAGGCGGGCACTTTCGCGGGTGATATTTATTCCCGGCGGTTCATCCAAGTAGGTGGTTTTCAAGGCGAAAGAATTTTTTGCAACGTTTACATAATAAGTTGTTGCGTATTGATAATTTGAATATCTATCAAGTCCTTCCACTTCACCGGATTCTTCAAACGCTAAATATTTCCCGTTTTCGGAAAACCCGATAAATTTCAATTTGGGATAATCAATTTGGCATTTCACGGACGAAAACGTCGCTAAAATTAAGAATACAAAAACAATTTGTTGAATATTTTTCATTGTTTTTTTCCATTTGAGGGTTGACCACATCCTTTACACGGACGTTCTGTTATTTCAAAATTAAAATTCAAATCCGCTTCCGCTGACTTTTTGTCATTGATTAATTGGGTCAAATGACCTTGTAAAACATTTTCGCCTAAAATTGCTCCGGTTGAATCAAACTTTAACTTGGCAAATTTGCCTTCAAACTTATAGCTCACTCCGTTAATTTTCTGAGTTTCAAAAAACCAATTTTTGCCATCCAATAAAACTGCTTGAAGTTCATACATTAGCTTTCCGACAATTAGCCCACCCGTTGGAGTTACCCAAATATATTTGCCCTGCGGGTCATAATCCATTGTTTTAACCCACATTCCTTCAACCTCTTCAAATTCTGTCGGTAGTTTGCCTGTAACTTTAAATACTCCGATATTTGGATCTAAATGTTCGGGAGTTTTTTCGTGTAATGCCAATATTTTTGGCAAATCGCTTAAATTATCGAGCCATTCGCAGCCGATTTCGTCGCCTGCCGTAAGGCTTCTAACAACC
>DAORIL010000497.1:0-5223 GCA_035438525.1 Pyrinomonadaceae bacterium | reverse complement strand
GTTAAAAAACTACCTTTATTTATTACCTTGCCATCTCCATTTTACCCATTCGATCGAACCGCCGGAGAATTTTCCGCCTCCAACGTGATTTTCATTAAAGAGTAATCGCCAGGCAGTGTAATGCTTTTCACCCGGAATCTTTATCAAAGCGGTAGTTCCGATAGTTCGATATTTTGGAGTATTGCCGCTCATATAAATTGTCCATTTGGCATCATAAGCAAAGCCAAGTTTGATAATCTGCACTCCAGGATAAGCGGCCTTTAGTTCGTTGGTAAAAAGAGTTCTGGCTCTCGCATCACCTATGGCATTTGAATCCGAAGGAAAAGTCCATTTCGGGGCAAGTTCGTCGGCTTTTTGCCAATATTTATCATAAACTTTGTCGAGTTCGTTAAGTCCGGCTTCGGTTTCAGAGATGCCGGATTTTTTCAAAACAGGAGCGAAACGGGATTTTATTTCTGCTAGTTTCTTTTTGCTTTCGGCGGGCGTAAAATTACCTTCCATCCAACCTTCATCTTTTTCAAGGTCTTCGATTCGAGGGGCGCCGTGCATCGCATTTGCCATAAATCTGGTTGCCGAAAGTTTAACGACTTCGGGCAACAACGCTTTGCGATTGACGGAAACCATCCGGTAAACGCAGGGCGAATTTTCCAAAGTTGGAAAGGCAAAAGTGAAATTGTCCACCAAATCTTTGTAAGTGCCGCTCATTAAAACGGCTAATTCTTCGAGGTCTTTCAAGGTTTTATCGTAATTTTCGGGCGATAATTCAAACAAAGTTGCTGAATTAGTAGTGTTTTGCGGTAAATCAATACCTAATACATCGGCAAATCTCAAAACGGATTCCTTATATTTTTCCGTATCATTAGCCCACATTTTTCTGATTCCGCTATTGGTTTGAGTAGTGCCGACGGCTTTTAATTGTTTCTCGACATTTAAATATATTGCTTGAATTTCTAAAATCTTTTCTTCTTGGCGTAATGCGTCGGGATGCGGTCTTTCGATTTTTTGCAATGAATTTATGAGGGCAATTGCCTTCAGATAATTGCCTTTTATTTTCAAAAACCATTCGGCAGCCGCAACATATTGCGAAGGGGACAAAACGCCCGCATATTCTCTCTTAATTTCGATAGTTGAAAGAAGTGGAGGAATTTGCGCCAGGTTTTGCCGACTTGTTTCGGAAAGAACTGCATTTGGAGTGATGACTGCCGCAGGATTATCGTTGATTATTTTTTGTGTAGCTTTTAATTGAGCCGTCCATTTTTGGAAAAAAGCCATCCGGTCTGCCAACGGTTTGCGGATTGCAACTACATCAGGATGTTTTTGCTCCAAACTGGGGATTTTATTCCACGCTTCAACGGCGGCGTTGTGATCTATCAAATAGGCATCCCAAGCCTTTCTTACTTCGGCAAACTCTTCAATTCCAATCGGTTGCGTATATTTCTCATTGATGTAAAGTCTTGGCAACAGACTTGAAATAGTATTAACTGCCAACCGCGCATTGGGCGAGAGCGTTTGCGAAAAAGCAAAACTTGAAAGTATCAAAATAAAATTAATTACCAATAATTTTCTCATAGACGACTTTTTATCCTCCTAATCCAAAGCATTATTTTTCAAGGTCTGACAATACACATGGTTCGATTTTGGCTTTCCCGTTCTCATATTCTTTATAAACCCCTTTGATAGTGGCTTTCGGAGATTTATTTTGAAGTCTCAGTTCTTTTACTCGGTCAGCTGATGCCATATAGCTACTAAAATCACCAACACAATTGATTTCTACCAGATCCGCTTTTATTTCGAGTGCGGTGTTGTAAATTCCTCTTAATTCAACGCCGGTAATCGTTACAGTTCTTCCCAAATGTTCCTTTGAACGAAATTCATCTGCAGCTAATGTGATCGGACTCGTATCTTTTGGAGCTGAATTGGCATTCGCTTGATTGGCATTAGTTGCAGTTGACGAACCGCCGCAAGCCAGATTGATTGATAAAAACGCGCCGATGAGCGCAAAAGTAATGTATTTGTTTATTAATTTCATTAGATTCTCCTTTTAATTTGTTTTAATTGAAATACTTGCGAAAAATAATGTTTCTGATTTAAGTTGAGTTTTGTTAAAATGTCCTCAAGAAATCGTTCAATTTTTTCTCAAGAAAATATCAAGAATGAAAAAAACTTCAGAAGTCGTTCATTTCTATGAGTTTGGAGAGTTTCGTCTGGATTGTGCCTCACGCACTTTATGGCGAGATTCGGAACTTATCCCACTGCCGCCAAAGGTCTTTGACACGCTCTGCGTTTTGGTCGAAAAACAGGGTAAGATCGTTTCTAAACAAGAAATTATAGATTTGGTTTGGGCAGATTCTTTTGTTGAAGAAGGAAATCTAACCCAAAATATTTATATGTTACGCCGTATTTTAGGAGAAAATGAAAACGGCAAAAGTTTTATCGAAACATTATCTCGAAAAGGTTATCGGTTTACGGCTGAAGTAAAATTGGTTGGAAATAATGAAGTAATCGTTAAATCTGATAGTTTAGAAATTGCTGAATCGCCCATTCAATCCGCTGTTTTGCCAATCCAGACAAAACCTAATCGTTTCAAACATTTAATACCAATCGGAGTTGGTCTGATTATCCTCGTTTCGCTGACATTTTTAGCTTTTTACTATTTTCGTCCAAACAATAAAGAACCAAAAAATGCGTCAACTCCTAAGGTAGATTTTCGCCAACTGACTTTTACCCGCGACATTTCTTCGCCCGTCATTGCTCCGACCGGAGATGTGTTTGCCTATGTTCGCAACGGGGAAATTTTTATTCAGGAAATTGATTCGGAAAAAGTGACCAAACTTGAAATTCCAAATGAACGGACAATTACGGCTTTACAGTTTTCACCTGATGGAAAAATGATCAGTTATCGAAATCAAAAAGCTATTTTGTTGCCCGGCGACATTTTCCAAATCTCACGGTTTGGCGGTCAACCTCAGAAAATTGCGGAAAATGTTTGGAGCGGATTTAGTTTTTCTCCAAACGGAGTTTTGATGGCTTTTATTCGCAGACTTCCAAATTCAACTAAACAGGCTTTAATTTTAAAAAATCTGAATAATGGCGAAGAACGCGAGCTTGCCGCTCTCGATGTTCCGTTGCGTTTTATTCAAGTCGGCTATCCTTCGTGGTCTCCTGACGGTTCAAAAATTGCGGTCGCAGTTTCCAAACAAATCATTCAAATCTCTGCTTCATTTCTGGCGGTTTTTGATGTCAAAAGCGGTGCAATGGAAGAGTTTAATATCCCCAAACTAAAACAAGTCGGACAAACCGTTTGGTTTCCAGAGGGAAATTCTTTGGCGATGGTTGCTCGTGAAAATAAAAAACTTCTTCAACTTTGGGAGATTTCTTACCCGGAAGGAAAATTTCGTCACATCACCAACGATGCCGGAACTTACCGGACTTTAACGCTTTCGTCAGACGGAAAAAAGATTTTGACCGGACAGTTTGCGACCTTTTCGCATATTTGGACTTTGAATAATGACGATCCGACAACTGCCAAACAGCTTACTTTCGGAAATCAAAATCGTGATGGGATAGTTGGACTTTGCCAAATGCCGAATGGAGAAATCATTTATTCATCAAGGATTACGGGAAATCTTGATCTATGGAAAGTCAATCCCCAAAACGGTGTAAAACTGCAATTAACCGCAAATGCAGGGGATGTCAATTCGCAGCCTATTCCATCGCCGGACGGAAAATTTATTTACTTTACTTCTAATCGAACCGGAACTAATCAAGTGTGGAGAATCGAGTCTGCAAATGGTGAAAATCCGACTCAAATAACTTCTGGAGAAAAAGAAGTTGCCCTTTTACCGCAAATTTCGCCCGATGGAAATAAACTTTATTATCTCAAGAAAACTGACAAAAAGACTTCGGTTTGGCAAAAATCGTTAGTTGACGGAAAAGATGAAATTTTGTTGATTGAAGGAGAATTATCGCCAACCAATTCGCTCGCGCTCTCGCCTGACGGAAAGTTTTTAGCCACCTGTAATATTGCTGAAAATAATTCCGACGAATCAGATGAACGTAATTTTCAGATTGCCATAATTTCCACCGCAATTATTTCCAAACCAAATTTATTTTCTGCCACAACTTGCGATATTGTTTGGCATTCGGATGGAAAAGCCTTTGATTATGCGGAAAATTTAGAAGAAGGCGCAAAAATCTGGCGGCAAAATATAGAAATTGACAACAAACCACAGCTTATTTTGGATTTAAAAGATGGAAAAATTGCCAATTTCTCACGGTCATCCGACGGAAAGGCCTTAGTTTACTCAAACGGTAAGGAAAGTATGGATGCTATGCAATTGGTTGATTTTCGCTAATGTTCAAAATTATTGCGACAGTTCAGAAAAGTCTTTGCTGAACAGGTAAAGTGTTTGTTTCAGTGATTTCGACAATTTTTTCCGCAGTCTCAAAACCTAACTTTTTATAATTTAAATCAAATAGTTGGCGGGCGATTTCCCATTCCTGCGTTTTGCCTTTGCCCCGTTCCTCATAGTTTCGATGGCGCAAATTTCCATCATACTCACGGCGGATGTGATTGAGGATTTTATCTGCTTTGGTTGGCAGGTTTTCGTGGAGTTTTTGGACAAAATAATCTTGAATTGAATCGGTATCGAAATGGATCATCCCCATAAATGCGCTAGTTGCCCCATTTTCACGGGCTTTTTCTAAAAGTGCAGGAATATCTGCGTCATTGTAACCGAGCATCACAGGTGCAATTCCGATTCCAACTTTGATTCCTGCATCTGCCAGAGTTTTCATGGCGCGAAAACGGACTTCGGGAACCGGAACATACGGCTCAAATGGTTTGGATTTTTCAATAGTTAAAAAGGGAATCGAAAAGAAAACCGTTACTTTTTTGAGGCGTTTAATAATATCAATATCTCGGGTCACCAAGGGAGATTTGGTAATGATTCCGACCGGCATTTGAAAATCACGGCAAACTTCCAGGCATCGGCGGGTTAATTGGTAACTGGCTTCAAGCGGTAAATAAGGATCGGTCGCAAACGAAAAATCGAGATGATTGATATTATGTTTGAGTTTTTTTAACTCTTCGCGCAGGAGAAATGGGGCATTTGGTTTAACTACGATTTTAGTTTCAAAATCAGTTCCGGCACCATAGCCGAGATATTCGTGATATTGCCGGGCAAAACAATAAGTGCAGGCGTGGATGCAGCCGCGATAACA
>DAORIL010000496.1:0-5251 GCA_035438525.1 Pyrinomonadaceae bacterium | reverse complement strand
AAAGTTTCTTCAAATGGCTGATTGATAAAACTGATATTCAAAGGGCAAGTGCGGTTCGTTCAACCGAAGGTTTAATAATTCATTGTTTAGGTAAATTAACATTTGCCCTGTTTTTACTTAATTTCTACTATTGATTCACATAAATTAATTCTAAAGGTATTGTATGTCCTGTCACGGATGAAAATATTTTTTGAAAAGGAACTTTCCAAAAAATTATCAATTTTTTTGATATTCTCACGACCACCTTTAGCTTGGATTGCTTTTTCCCAAATTCTTTCGGCTTCTTTTTGATTTTCTACTGAATTTGAAAGAGTTTGTCCACAGCTAATTCCTGCTAAAATGAGTAGTAGAATTGCCGATTTAATTTTCATGTGGTTTTTCTGTTATCTTGAAAGTTCCCGAATCCCTGCTTCCAATTGCAAATCGCGTCCTTCGAGTAAAGTTTGGCGGGTTAATTTGACTTCGATATTTGGCTCAACACCTTTGCCTTCAACCAAAATTCCGCTTGGACTGCGATAATCGGCAATCGCGTGTAAAAAGTTTGCACCTGACGGTAATCTTTCGACGTTAGCGGGTAAAACTGCTCCGGCAGTTCGTTCGCCGATGATGGTGGCGCGCCCCAATTCTTTCATTCCGGCGGTGAAAATTTCGCTGGTTGAACCTGTTCCGCAGTTGGTTAAAATGACAACTTTGCCGCTGTAGATATTATCTTGGGGCAAAACCCAAAAATCACCTTCGCTGGCTCGTCGCCGAGTTTTTCCGAAAGAAACTCTTTCGCTGAATAGCATTCCGCCGACATTATTGACTAAATTTCCCTGTCCGCCGGCATTGTTGCGAAGGTCAATAATAATTCCTTTGGCATCACGCATTTTACGAATGGCTTCTTGAACCCGGTCGGCTTGTTTTGGAATCCAGACATTAAAACTGATATAAGCGATTTTATTTTCCAGCCATTTTGCTTCAAAAAGCGGTTTGAATGGCGGAATTCCTTCGGCAACTTTGAGGATCTCGCCTTTGTAAGCATTGCGGGTGAGGTTAAAAGTTTTAGCTGAATCCTTTTTATCCAAAACTTCGAGTTTGACCGATGTTTCAGGTTTTCCGCACAATGCTCTGGTCAAAACCCGTTCCCGATAGGCTTGTTTTACCCCATCCGCCAGTTTGCGCGGTGCCAGCGTATTTTCTAATGACAAAAGCATTTCAGACAAAGATTTGTCATCAATTTTGGTGATTTCAAAACCTGTTTTGATTCCGGCTTTTTCGGCTGGCGAATTAGCTTCAACCCGATTGATAACCGCGTGATTTTCCAAAAGCCGGAGGTCAATGCCAATAATTCCATCGTTGCATTTAGAAAGTTCAGCCTCACTTTCTTTGGTGTAAATGCTGAAATGTGATTGGTTTAGCTCGCCAATCATTTGATTGAGCACATTATAAAACTCGGCTTCGCTCTGTGCTGACATTGCTTGTGGACGATAGCTTTCACCGACTTTTTTCCAATCAACTCCGCCAAAATTTATGTCAAAATGGCTTTCATTGACAATGCTCCAAACGCGGTCAAAAGTTCTTTGGCGAACCTGAACTGCATTATCATCAAGTGTGGCAACTTGCCCAAAAACGACCAAATTACCGAAAATGAGCAACAGAATGAATAAAGCTCTTTTTAATTGCATTGTTATTTCCTTATTTAATGACTTTTGCTGTTTGTTTATACGCAATTTTTTATTTGAAGTTTCCTGCGTTTGCAGAGTTGCCTGAACTGCCATAAAATTACCACAATTATTAGAAATATTTTTCGGAGAATTAAATGAAATTATATGACAATGTGTTGGGACTAATCGGTAACACACCTTTAGTTAAAATTAACAATATTACAAAAAAGCTTGGTATCAAAGCGAAAGTTTATGCCAAAATGGAAAGCCTCAATCCGGGCTATTCCGTCAAAGACCGGATCGGAATTTCGATGGTCAATGATGCGGAAGAAAAAGGAATCTTGAAAAAAGGCGGGACGATTATCGAAGCGACCAGCGGAAATACCGGAATTGGATTGGCTCTGGCGGCGGCAGTTCGCGGCTACAAATGTATTTTTGTGATGACTGACAAAGTTTCGACCGAAAAACGCCGCTATCTGAAAGCAATCGGAGCAGATGTTGTAATTTGTTCAGCAGCGGCAAAATATGGCTCGCCTGAACATTATGTTGCTACGGCTAAACGAATTGCCGAAGAAACTCCGAATTCATTTTATCCTGACCAATACAATCATCCGGCAAATCCACTCGCGCATTACCGAACAACCGGACCCGAAATTTGGGATGATACTGATGGCAAGATCACGCATTTTGTCGCTTCAATCGGAACGGGTGGAACTATTTCGGGAACTGCACGTTATTTGAAAGAGAAGAATCCGGATATTAAAGTTATCGGGGCTGATCCGTATGGCTCGATCTTCAAAACTTACAAAGAAACGGGACAAGTTCCGGAAGCTACCCCGTATTTGGTCGAAGGAATCGGGCAAAATATCGTGGTTGGCAATGCGGATATGAAAGTAGTTGATGAAGTTATCAAAATTACTGAACGAGAATCTTTTGAAATGTCGCTACAGCTTGGCAAAATGGAAGGAATCTTTTGCGGCGGTTCAACCGGAACAATTTTCGCAGGAGCCTTGCGTGTGGCTAAAGATTTGGACGAAAATGCTTTAGTTGTTTTCATCGTTTGCGATACGGGCGAACATTATTTGACCAAGCATCATTCTGACGAATGGATGAAAGAAAAATTGATGCTCGAACCGCAAAAAGTAACTGCAAGTTTAATTGCTGAAACTAAATCGAAAAACTCACCGCAAAATCTCGTCTCAGTATCGCCGACTGAAAGTGTCAGTGCGGCTTTGAATTTGATGAACAGCCACGGCGTTACTCAAATTCCTGTTTTAGAAAACTTTAAATCGGTCGGTTCATTGCGCGAAAGTCACGTTTTTGCCAAACTTTTAGCCGACAGGGAATTGATGGATGCTCCGGTCAGCGAAGTGATGGACGAAGGTTTTCCGGTAGTTGATGTGGATACCAGCTTGGAGAAAATAAAACGCCGTTTGCAAAAGTCTCCGGCAGTGTTAGTTGAAGATTTTAAGCGAATTACAGGAATCATCACGCGCTCAGATGTGCTAGAATTTCCGAACTAAGTAAGTCTCATGTCTCAAGTCTCTAGTTGGAAGAGGTTGACTTGAAACCTGAGACTTGAAACCTGAGACTAAAAAAAGATATGGAAAAAATCACGCTCAAAATAAATGACGAAACAGACTTTGAAGTCGCCAACCCAATGGTGACAATCGGGCGTGGTTCGGATAACGTAATTTCCTTTCCTGATGATACAAATGTTTCGCGCTATCACGCCCGCATCGAACAGCGCGAAGACGGTTTTTGGTTAGTTGAACAAGGCAGCAGCAACGGCACAACACTGAATGGTGAGGATTTTGACGGGGAAATTCTGTTACAAGATGGCGATACAATTTTATTTGGAGGTTCAAGCAAACTTGGAGTCCAAATTATTGATGACGAAGCAGAAGATGACGAAGATGATGAATCTGAATCTTCTGCATCAGCCGTTGAAACTGCACCTCCTGCTGCCGCCGCTGCCAAATCAAATTCATCATTGTTATTAGTGGCGGGTGGTGTGATTGGTTTAGCCGTTATCTTTGTGGCAGCGGCGGGAATTTATTATTGGGCGACCTCTACTTCCAAATGTGATGCAACTGCCAAAATAATTAGTCCTGACAGCGGAGAAACGATTTCGGAAGCGGTTGATGTCGAAATAGAAGTCAAGGATTCGTCGCAATGTGTTCAAAAAGCAGTTTTTGTTCTTGGCGAAAAAGAATTTGCCAGTGCCAGTGCTGAACCCTATAAAGTTACGCTTGATCCTCAACAATTTCCGGACGATTTAGCAGATGGCAATACTTACGGTTTAAAAGTGGTTTTGATTGACACCAAAGGTCAAAGAATCAGTCAATCCAATGAAATTGCGCTCGCTTTTGAAGTTTTGGAAACTAAACCGAAAGAGCCTGAAATTACTCAAACTCAACCAACTGAGCCAACCACTAAACCAGTTCAAACAACTAAAGTCGGCGTGATTGACACACAAACGATGGTCATTAATTTACTAAAACAGTTTTCGGGAACTCCAAAATATAAGATTGACCAGCAATTTTTAGTCGAAGTGAATAAAAAATCAGCCGAATATGTTTCGGAAGGCTATTTTGCCAGGGCTTCGCAATACAAAGATACTATCAATGTCGAGTATGTTTCGGAAAAAGATTTGGATGCTCCGCTCGGTTATATTTTGGCGATGAGCCGTAGTAAATTTAATAATCAAAAACAAGGGAACGAGGAAGGACTGTGGCGAATATCGAAAGAAGTTTTAGAAGCAAACGGTTTTAATTTGGCACAAGTTTGCGGAACGGAAACCTTGAGCGATCCATCACAGAAATGTTCGGCAAAAGTGTCGGCACTTTATCTGAAATCGCTCGTTTTGAATGTTTTTGAAAGAGATTTGATCTATAGTATTGTGGCGGTTGGAATGCCGCCGAATGACGCGGCGGCGTTTAAAGCTACTTTGCCGGCCAACCGTGAAGATTTTTGGAATGTCATAAAATCTCCGAAACAGCGTGAAGAAGTAGTCAATTTTTTTGCGGCAGGAATCGTGGCGGAAAATCCGCAAAAATTTGGTTTGAAAAAAGATCATCCGATCTCAGAACTTTATCGAAATTTGGTAGGTAATTGATAATGGAAGTTGTTTTGATATGCTCTACCTCCGAAGGCTCGGAAGAAATTCGTTTACAGGACAATAGCCAAATTTCATTTGGTCGTAGTAGCGAAGCTGATCATCGTCTTGCTGATGATGGTTTATCACGTTTGCATTCAACAGTTTTTCGTGAAGGCGACAACATTTGGGTAATTGACGAAAACTCGACTAACGGAACTTTTGTCAATGGCGAAAAAGTTCTGTCGGGCGGCACTCCTTTACATAACGCCGACCGCATCAAAATCGGCAATTATACCGATATAAAGGTCAAATTTGTTCAGCCAGAAAAGCCCCAAACGCAAACAGTTGGCAAATCAACGCAAACTATTTCGGCTTCTAAATCAAGTCCGACCATTAGTCTTTCGGCACTTTTACCGATTGCAATTATTTCTTTCGGATTACTTCTCATTGCAGGTTCAGCACTTTTTATTGGCTATGTCATCATTAGTCGAAATAGCGAGCCTCC
>DAORIL010000495.1:0-5255 GCA_035438525.1 Pyrinomonadaceae bacterium | reverse complement strand
GCTCTTTTTATAATCATGGTAAACAATACTTGTCAGGAGGCACATCCGGCACCATGGTGTTTAAGATGCCTGGACCGGGGCTTGGCGATGATCCTGAAAAATATGAGTTCAGATATATTACCTCAGATGGAGCGTGGCTTGCGACAAGCGAAACTATTTATGTAACAAAAGCCAATCCTCCAACTCCAACTCCAGACCCAGGAGGCGGTGGAGGCGGTGGAGAATGTCCGTGTGGAGATTGTCAATATGGATGTGAAGGACCTGACCTCTTCTGTCATATGGAAGAGATTCTGGGACAATGTTGGGAAGTTTGCACTACCTACGAAAACTATTGGGAAGAAGAAAATCCGTATGATGGAACTATCATCATCCATACTGATAGTTATACTGAATGCGAAACTCAATGTGACCCCTCGCAATGGGTTGAAATTTGCACCCCGTAATAAAATATAGTTTAGCCGATTTAGTAGAGCTAAATCGTTGAATAAACAGGAGATTATTTAATATGAAAAAGTTAGTTTATGTAACGATTCTTTCGACCTTAGTGCTGGTAATTTGTTTATTTACGAGTGAAACAGGTAATACGCAAGCTCAGAGCAGAAAATACCCTGAGTACAAATTTTAGTTCAATCACAAAAGGGCAACGCAGACGCGGTTTGGAATTTATTAAAAAACGGAGCTGACCCAAATTCACCGCCGGGACCAAATGATAAAGGAATGACAGCCTTGATGTTTGCCTGTTGGAAAGGAAATGATGTGATTGTCAAAATGTTGGTGGATGCCGGAGCAGACGTTAATGCAGTTAGTGCAACAGGTGCAACTCCATTGATTTTTGCCGCTAATGCGGGAAAACAAGAGATGGTTAATTTTCTTTTAGCCAAAGGAGCCAGAACAGATGCCAAGGTAATGGGGCATACACCTGCTCTAGTCTATGCCTTGAAAAGCAAAAACCCGCAAATGGTTGCAGCAATTGCCAAACAATCATCGCCGGAAATTCTAAACCTGAAAAACAAAAAAGGGGAAACCTTTCTTTTATCTGCGATCAAAGCTAATAACTTAGATTTTGTAAAAGCCTTATTATCGGGCAAACAAAATTTGGAAGAGGTTGATAAATTTGGGCAAACAGCTTTGATGTATGCTTCAAGATTTGGTCGGACAAAGATACTTATTAATCTTTTAAATAACGGAGCAAATCCCAATACTAAAGACCAAAACGGCATCACCGCATTAACAAAAGCAGCCTTGAGTAAAAATAAAGAAGTCCAAATGACTCTAATTAAAAGAGGAGGCAGAGGGAAAAAATAAGCTAATTCATTTTGGTTGAAAGGTGTTAAGAACTTGATGCCTTTCATCCAGCTTTTAGATTCTCAAGTAAAAAGTTATGAAAAAGTCATTATTCAGAAGGGTTCAATTCTTTTCAAATATTGCAATTATTTTGATTGCAATATTGCTAGGGGCAATTGTTGTTTTACAATATATAGTGCCTAAATCAAATGCAGATCCGACTCCAACAGTTACTCAAAACGCACAATCTCAAGCGAATTCTTCGCTTAACTTAGTGGGTAAAACCATTCCATTACAAGAAGTTGACTGGGGAAAAAGTAAAAAGAATTTAATTTTATATGTTTCAAATACTTGTCATTTTTGTAGTGAGAGCGCAGATTTCTACAAAAAGGTAGTAACAGAAAGTTCAAAAAATAACACCAATTTGGTTGCAGTTCTTCCTCAAACTGTTGAAGAAGGACGAGAATATCTAAAGAAATTGGAAGTTAATATTGATAATGTGTATCAAAGTTCTCCAGATTCGATAGGTTTAAGAGGAACTCCAACACTTTTATTAGTCAACGAAAAAGGCATAATAACAGATGTTTGGATGGGAAAATTACAACCTGAACGAGAGGAACAAGTTCTAACTAAATTAAAGGCATAGTTTATAACTTGTGAAAGAATCTTCATGCAAGAAAATAATAGTAGTTTTAATAGCGATAGGACTTTTTTTATTAATCGGATTTAGTTCTATTGCTATTATTTCCTATCAAAACACCATTATTCCAAAAGGAATTATTATCCATCATTCGGCAATTCCATCTCCCGCTGATAGTTCTGTGATTGATGCTAAGTTTATTGATGAAATTCATCAGAGGAAAGGTTACGGCATCTTCTATTGGGGCAAAACTTATCATATTGGCTACCATTATGTGATTTTGCCCGATGGAACTCTGCAACAAGGGCGACCTGAAACTCTACAGGGCGCACATACTCTAGGCAATAACGACAAAATCGGAATTTGTTTAATTGGAGAATTTACCAACAATATTCAAGACAACAATATCTATGAACCAAAACAACCAACGCCTGAGCAAATAAAAACTTTAGTTGAATTAACGACTAATTTGCTCAATAAATATAACTTGGATAAAAGCGAAATATACACGCATCATCAATTCAATTCAGAAACAGACTGCCCCGGTAAGAATTTTCCATTTGCCGAATTCTTAAATCAAATAAACGACTAAACCAATTTTTACGGTCCCTTTAGTTTGCCTACCTCGCTTATAATAGTTAAAATAAAACTGTTTCAGTAACCGATAACAGTGTTCCCGCACTACTGCTTCAATTGCTGTTTTGTGAAAAACAAAATCGCTTTTGATTAATCGGTTACTGTCTTTGTGTAGATTATGGGAAATAACCAAATCACTAATGCCCTAACCATTGATTTTGAAGACTGGTATCAAGGTCTCGAAATTCCATATGCTGATTGGAGCAATTTTGAAGACCGCATCGTTCCGGTCGGCCGAAAATTGTTGCAAATCTTGGATGATGGGAACACTAAAGCCACATTTTTTATGCTTGGTTATGTGGCAGAAAAACATCCTGAATTAGTCAAAGAAATCGAAGCGGCGGGGCACGAAATCGGAACCCATGGTTTTTCGCATACTTTGATTTATACGCAAAAACCTGAAGTTTTTCGGTCAGAAATGGAACGGGCGATTGGATTTCTCGAAGATTCAACGGGCAAAAAAGTCGTCGGACATCGCGCCCCGTTTTTCTCGATTACCAAAGATTCTTTGTGGGCTTTAGATATTTTGGGCGAACTTGGGGTGGAATACGATTCGAGCATTTTCCCAGTCCTAAATTATCGTTACGGTATTGCCGGATCACCTCGTTTTCCGTATAAAATCGAGCGCGAAAACTTTACGTTGAAAGAATTTCCTGTTTCGACTTTGCAATTGCCGAAAGTTACTTTGCCAATTTCGGGCGGTGCATATTTTCGGATCTATCCGTATCAAATGACCAAACAATGCTTGAAAGCAGTCAATCGAGGCGGAAATGCTTTTACCTTTTATCTGCATCCGTGGGAGCTTGACCCTGATCATCCGAAAATCAAATTACCGCGCCGAATTGCAGGAATTACACATTATTTTAATCTGGGAGCGACTGAAAGAAGGTTTCGTAAACTATTGCGAGACTTTAAGTTTGCACCAATGAGAGACGTTTTTGAAACAATAAATTTGAACTAAGGGAGGGTTAATAATTTTATGGCAACAGTTGGAGAAAAAGTTCGTGACCATTTTCACGATGACGCGTCGAGATTCGATGCGATTTACGAAGAGGAAAAAGGCTTAGTCACTAGATTTATTGATAATTGGTGGCGCGGCGTGGTTCGCAAACGACTTGAATTAAATGTTGAAAAATTCAAACCATTTGCCGGAAAACGCATTTTAGATGTCGGTTGCGGTTCGGGACGTTTTTGCTTTGAATATGCCAAAAACGGAGCAGACGAAGCCGTCGGAATTGACTTTGCGCCCGCGATGATCGAAATTTCCAATAAATTAGCTAAAGAAATGGGCGTGGATGACCGCTGTAAATTTTATTGCGGAGCCTTTCCCGATGATTTGCCAAAAGATACTTTTGACGGCTCATCCGCCAATGGCTTTTTTGACTACATCGAAAATCCAGTGCCGATAATTAAGGCAATGAAAGATTTTACTAAGGGAAAAATGATTATGAGTTTTCCGAAAGCTGTCGAATGGCGCGTTCCTTTGCGCCGCGTCCGCTTTTGGATGAAAGGCACTCCGCTTTTTCTTTATCGTGAACAACAGGTCAAAGATATTTTGAAGGAAGCCGGTATTGAAAAATACGAATGGATAAATCTTGACCGTGATTACCTGGTTGTGGCAGAGGTGTAATGGAAGAAGTTTTAGAATCTGTTTCGTCTGTTCCGATAGAAAAAACAGCAAAAACTGCGCCAATTCGGGTTTTGCACATCATTACCCGAATGATTGTCGGCGGAGCGCAGGAAAATACGCTTTTGTCAGTCGAAGGTTTGGATGCAATGCCCGAATATGAAGTTGATTTTATCAGCGGAATCGACCAGGGACGTGAAGGCGAACTGTTGACGCGGGCGCGTGAAACGACAAATTTAATTATCGTTCCTGAACTTGGGCGGTCAATCAATCCCTTCAAAGACCCGATCGCGCTTTGGAAATTGTATCGCTTGATCAAAAAAGGGAACTATCACATCGTTCACACTCATTCATCAAAAGCAGGAGTTCTCGGCAGAATCGCCGCGTATTTTGCCGGAACTCCTTTAATTGTTCATACTTTACACAGTTTGGTTTTTCATGATTATCAGCCTTGGCTGGTCAATCGAACCTGGTGGCTGATTAAAAAAATTTGTGCGCCGATGACAGATTTTTATATTTCGGTTTCGGCAATCATTGTTAAAAAAGCACTGGCTGCCGGAATCTCAAAGCCTGAAAAATATCGCACAATTTATAGCGGAATGGAATTGGATTGGTTTTTGAACGCCAAATTTGATTCGGCAAAAGTGCGCGAAGAATTTGGGATTCCGCAGGATGCGCCCGTTGTTGGTAAAATTGCCAGACTTTTCCCCTTAAAAGGCCACGATGAATTAATGGATGCTGCGCCGGAAATTGTTAAAAGAATCCCAAACGTCCGGTTTTTTCTGATTGGCGACGGAATTTTATTGGAGCATCTGCAAGAACGTGCTAAAGAATACGGAATTTTAGAAAATTTTGTCTTTGCCGGATTGATTGACCGTGAACGGATTCCTGAAATGATTTCGGCAATGGATTTGGTAGTCCACACTTCTTTGCGTGAAGGTTTAGCACGGGTTCTGCCGCAATCTTTGGCAATGGGTAAACCTTGCGTTTCATTTGACATAGACGGCGCACCTGAAGTCGTGATTGATGACTACACCGGATGTTTGGTTGATGCGTATGATTCGGTTG
>DAORIL010000494.1:0-5294 GCA_035438525.1 Pyrinomonadaceae bacterium | reverse complement strand
ACGGAAAGTTGGCAGTTGCACTATTTGCTCTTTGTTTCAACTACTGATTCGCATTTATTATTCCAGCAAATCAATATTAACAAATGGTTGGGATTAATCTAACTCACCCGAGTTTTTTGTTTTGGCTTCGACAAAAAGCAAATTTGTTGTTTCTTCGGTTACAGTTTGAATTGGCTCAAATGGTTTTTCTTCCAATAATTTTGCAGTATCTTTACTTTCGATCTGTTCCTGCATTATTGGTCTGGAATTTTTCTTTTTATCCTTAAGATATTCTTGGTAAACGACATAAGCCAGACCGAAAAACGCAGAAATAAACAAAATTATGAAAAACGATCCCATAATTATTTTATCTGTTTGACCGGATAGAATGAACTTGTTGATTAAAGTTCCAACTAAAATAAAAACCCCAACTATTAAAACTCCAAATAATCC
This sequence comes from Pyrinomonadaceae bacterium, assembly GCA_035438525.1. Taxonomy (GTDB): domain Bacteria; phylum Acidobacteriota; class Blastocatellia; order Pyrinomonadales; family Pyrinomonadaceae; genus JAIBCC01. The sequence goes on along the minus strand of DAORIL010000494.1, from coordinate 4,862 downwards.
TCCAAAACCAACCTTTCCTAAAGTTTCAAAGAACTTGGCAATTTTTGAAGGAGGAATGCTGTTTGTATTTGGTAATTGTTCTAATAATGATTCTGATATTCGTTCTAAATTGAGACCACAAGAACGACAAAATTTTTGCTCCGTTGAATTTTCTTTGGCACAATTTGGACAAAACATATTTTTATTCTCTTTACCCTAATTCCCCGGAAGTTTTAGTTTTTGGTCTTTCAACAAAAAATAGTTCAGTGGTATTTTCAATAACGCTTGGGATTGATTCAAAAGTAGATTCTTTCAATTGTTTATTGGTGTTCCTACTTTCGATTGGGTGAATTGGAAAATAGTTTTTCTCATTGTCTTTCAGTCCAGGGATTTTTTTCGGTAGAAAATTCTCAAAAAATGTCATAGTTAAAAATCCAAGGGTGATACCAAACAAAATCATTACAAAAATAATTACTGAGCCAAAAGCAAAATGAAATGTTGATGATATTACAATAGTCAAAAGACAAATAATTAGTGCAGCAACACCACCAATTGAAAAAAATCCCAGTTTTTTTAACCAAACCGAATCATCAATTTTTGAACTTCCATTTTTTACTAAACTCTGCAAAACCTCTTTCATTTCCATCCCGCAAGTTCGGCAAAAACTTTGTTGAACTTCATTTTTCGTTCCGCAATTTGGACAAAACATTATTTTTCTCCATTTTTGTATTAATTTTAGAGCTAAAATCCTATACGGCAATAGTTTTCGAAAAGTTTGTTTTTTTGCTCAATTCCCGCGCCGTTTGTAATTCTTTCAAAATTTCAGCAAACGGAGGAAAGTTTCCGTCACGTTCTAATATTGCCCCCTCAACCTCCGTGCGTGAACAAACCTCACGAAAAACTTCCCAAATTTCGTTGGGAGTTTGAAAGGAATGCGAATCAATCAAATAATTTTTATGCCGATGACCGCCGACAAAATGAAGCTGAACGACTCTTTCCATTGGGAGTTTATCCAAAAATTTTCGCCAATCAAATTGATGATTGATCGAATTTATATAAAGATTCGTCACATCCAAAAGTAATCCGCAATCAGTTTCATTTAGGAGGATGGTTAAAAACTCGGCTTCATCCATTTCGGCAGACGGATACCGAAACATATAAGTTATATTTTCCAGAATCAAAGGTGTTTTGATGCGATTTTTTACTTTTGAAATGTTGCGGATTAAAACCTTTAAAGATTCGTTTGTAAATGGAACCGGTGAAAGATGTCCAATTTCAATCCCGCCTGATTTTGTCCAACAAATATGATCGCTGAACCATTCCGGCTGAATATCTTCGACTAATTGTGCGAACTTTTCCAAATAACTTTCGTCAATTCCTTCGGCACTTCCTAACGAAAGATTTAATCCGTGCGGGATTAAAGGAAAATGTTTTTTGAGCAAATCCAATTCGGAAAGTTTTTGTTGGGTTGCATCAAGATAATGGTCAGCCGTGATTTCCAGAAAATCGATCTTTTCACGATGCAAAAAAATTTCAGATTTTATTTGGGGACGGAATCCTAATCCAACTTTCATTTTACTTTTTGCCTTTTTACTTTTGCCTTAAAATCTTTTAACTATCATCTCTTTAAGAACACCCGCCTCCGCCGCAACCGCCACACCCGCCTCCACCGCAACTGCTTCCACCGCTGCAACTACTGCCCCCATCTCCGCCTGAACTGCATGAAGAACCGCAACTCGAACCGCAACTGGTTCCACTGCTGACGCTCGACCGATGAAATGCTTGTTCATATTCGCCATAAGCTGTTCCCGCTAAAACGGTTGTCCCAAAAAGTCCAACGGCTAACAGTGTCGGATCGATGGCGTTTATTGAAGGCATATTCGGACTTGGAGTCTGATTATATCTTAGTCGGTCAAAGGTGGTTTGCAGGCTTTCAACATAACGGGTTCCAAGTTCTGAAAGCCTTTTGGTTTTGCCAATGACCATAAAAATGATAAATGCCACAATAATAAAGATGATTAAGAACAAAACATTTTTATGTCCATGCAGGAGTGCGGCAACCAATTTGTAAGAACCAAGAACAGCAATTGCCCCAAAAACTAGAAAGCTAAAGATTCTGGTTTTAGTTTTAACATCATCAGGCGTCAGTAAATTATTTTGTTTGATCTTTTGCTCGTAAGTTATGGCAAATGGTCTGATAAGTTCGATCAAACCATAATTTTCAAAGATTTCCTTCGTTTCCCGTGTGGTTTGAAACCAGGTTAAAGCGGTGCGCTCAACTTGCGTTAGAGTAGTCCAGTTTGGTTGAGTTTGGGCTAAGACAATGTAAGATTTTTTGCCTTCGTTGGTAATTTTGAGAAAGCCTTTTTGATTGAGAGCAAAAACTAATGCGCGAGCGAATTCGTTTTCGCCGCCGCGTAAATAAGCTATTTCAAATGGATCGGGATTGCTGGGAATTAAAGGGGCATTTTGGTTGGAAGTCCAATCAAAATTTGATTTGAACAAATAAAAAACTATAGCCGAGAAAAAGATTATTGAACCGTAAAGAACCAAAAATACAGGTCCGGGCAGATTGGCTAGCGGATTATCAAACAGGAAGTCCATCTTTTTTCCTCCAAAATTATTCTATCCATTTTGCAATACGATTTTCTACAAAAAACTGTTTCGGTTGTAACAAAGATTTAACCTAAAGATTTTTCTATTTCTTCAACCTTTTCATCTTTGAGACGAGTAACCAGATACCAAACCACGAACAAATTCAAAACAAGTATTGCTACCCGCACCCAGGTAAACTTTTCGTAGATCTCATAAATTTCCAACGGAATCAAAAGAGAAGTTGCGATAGCAGTCAAATATTCCGCCCAGCGTTTTTGAAACCAAAGCCCAAAACCTTCGGTTAAAAGTAAACCCGAATAGGAAAAGGAGCCTATACTAAATAATGTAAGCTGTTGACTATTAACACCTGAAAGTTTTTCGGCAATATTGCGAACGATTGAATTTTCGGGGTCTATACTATGTCTGGCAATAAAAGCAGCAAACACCTGGTCAACATCTTTGTTAATTAAAGTTAATAACTTGATCGCCACCATTAACAGCAATGCCCCTTTGACGAATTTGAAGATTGATAGAAAATGAATCGTCCAGGTTCGTTCCTTGGCATTTTGATTTTTATATCGGAGATGTGGTTTGTGCATAAAATAAACGGAATGATAAATCTTTTTGCCTTTGTTTTAATTCAGACATCCTCAATATACAATCAAATAATTCTAATTAGCAATCAAATTGTTTTTATATAAAACCCGATTCCTGTAATGCAGAAACAAGTTATCTTTTTGTATCGCCAACTTGCTCTAATACAAAACAGCCTTGCTTTAATAAATAATCAATTTGCTCCAATGGACAATCAGACTACTCTAATACAAAATCAATTTGCACTAATACACAAAAATTCTGCTCTATTGATAAATGATTTGTTTCTAATACACTAAACAGTTGTGAAATTTATAGAACTGATTTGCTTAAATTCTGCGGCATTCGTTCCTATTACACCATTGACATATCTTTTGACCAATTTGGAAATGGCAACCAGACCTGTTTGTTCATCATACAAACTTTTATTACGGGCAATTCTGGCATTGCTTAGTGTTGTATAAGTTTCGATAACTGCCGTATTTTTGGCTTTGAGGTCTGCTGCATAATTACGGAGAGTTGTTAATTTCAAATCTTCCTCGTTTGGATTATAGAAAGGATCTTTTGCATAAATTTCGATTAAGCCGTTAAAATGCTCAATCAATTGGAGATAGCTTTGTTGGGAAGCTGTGTATGAAACAACCATTTCGGTTGAATCACCTTCTGCTTGAGGAGCAGGTTTAGCCCTTGAACCTTGAATTTTCTGCGTAAAAGACCTGGCATCTTCCAAATTTCCTTGCGAAGTTCCACTTGAGCCATAATAATTTTTGGTGCGGGTAATTAGTTTTCGCAGATTTGAAAAAGCCGCTTCCCTATCACTAATCGCAAGTTTATTTGCCGAAAAAGCATCTTTGACATTGCTCAAAACTGCGGTTGATTCTTCAAATTTTGCTTCCAAAGCTGTTATCAAAAGTGCCGGATTAGTCGGATTGTATCGCGTTCCCAAGGCGGTGATAAAACTAATCAACTTTTGAAAATTCTCAACATTCTTTGCGTTTCCTGTTTCACTATTGTTTCTGGTTGTTTTTTCTTTTGAATCCATTTTATAAATTCCTCCCTTCCTAAAAACTAAAAGTTAAGCCAAATTGAATACTTCGGGGGGAATTTGCTGTGGTCGGTCGCCTAAAATAAGGCGAAGTTTGGATGCCGACGTAATTGATTAGGTTTGCTGTGTTTAGCAGATTTCTGATATTTGCGCTGAGACTAATTGAACGCCGTTGATCTGTTCCTTTGAAACCTAAATATTGCATTGGTAATTTCCAACGCAACCGCACGTCAACCTGTTTGAGAAATTCTCCGTGTTCGGAATTTCTGTTAATTCCTAGCGGACGATCATTAAAAACCGTGTCGCCATTATCGTCTTTTCCGGTCGTGATGGTATAGGGAAAACCTGATTCAAGTCTAAATGATGGCGAGACATTTATTTTTTTGAACAAATCAAAGTTAAAGCCGATATTTACTTTATGTGTTTGGTTTAAGTTTGAAATACCTCGTTCTAAACCAAGATTATAATTATCCATTGGCAAGCCTAGCGGACTGGAAAAATCATCTGTATTTTTTTCCAACTGATAATTGCCAAACATATTTACGCCTTTGTAATAGCCGTTTATTTTGAGGTCAAAAGAATGCTCCTGTGTTACTCCGCTTGATTCAAACTGCTGAATGATTCCAAAATTTGGATTCGGTCGAATACC
>DAORIL010000493.1:0-5305 GCA_035438525.1 Pyrinomonadaceae bacterium | reverse complement strand
GATCCGGTTCGTCCTGAGCGTCGTCTTCAACAATAAAAATCGCAGTGTCTTTCCAATATGGTGACTTTGAAACCTCTTCGACAATGCGCCCGATCGCATAATCGTTTTCAGCCACATAAAATTGTGGAGTCGGTGCAGTTTTGCTTAGCCCGCTAGTATGATCGCTGGAAAGGTGTAAAATGGAAAGATTCGGCATTTTATCTGCTTTGCCACTTTTCAAATCAGAAACATAACTATCAAATTCCGCTTTCCATTCTGTAAATCTGGTGGTGCCTTCGTTTAGTTTAATTTCGGGTGTGCAATCTTGACAATTTTTAGCCGATTGATAAGAGGCTGGCGTCATAATGTCCGGCGTTTTCATATCAAAATTACGATAGGTCGGATTAAAATGATTTTCGAGCGTTTTCTTGGTCGCAAAAGTCTTTAAAGTGTTTGAAATATCAGGATAAGGCTTTGATTTTCGGGTGTTAATTTGATTCAGATCGCTTGACGAAATTGTCCACAAATATTCGCCGTAATTACGATACGTCAAACCTTTTCGCATTGCCGCATCCCATAAATACAGCGTTTCAGGTTCACCAACATCTCTGTTTCCCTGTGTGTATGGAACATATTTGAGCATATAATTGGCAACGACATTTTCATTGGTCGGTAAATCAAAAACCGGAGCAAAACTGGTCGCCGGTTCAAAATCCGGCAAACGGTTAAAACCTTCGTAATCATAAGTTCGTCCGCGACCCGAATAATCCCAACGAAACCCTTTGTCGATATAATCATTGGAAAAAGCAGCAGTTGACCAGTTATGACCATCAGGCGAGGCTTCGGAATTGACAAAAAATCTGTCAAATAAACCGAAACGCAACGCCAAAGCACGGGCATTCGGCGTAATATTTTGCGGCTGTTTGCTTGGTGATTTTGCTATTTCACCTGCACCGAAAATCGCTAAAGATTTATCACCATCGGCTTTACTTCCATCGCCCGAATGCTCTAAATCTCCGAAAACCTGATCATAGGTGCGATTTTCGCGAATAATGTAAATGATATGTTTGAAAGGATTTGCGCCTGCAAATAATTTCGTTTTCTTTTCACCCAAAAGTTCATTGTTACGCATCGTTTGCTGCGTATATTCAAACAACTTTCGTTCATCGGGATTCGCAACATAGCTATAATTTCCGGCAACCACCGCAACGGAATATTCACCGCCCAATTTATTTTCTTTATTTGGAAAAAGCTCATTCGGCGCATTCGGCGCAAAGCCGGAATTATTGACAATCAACGACGAATTTTCGACTCCTGTTCCTTTTCCATTACCGATAAAAAGATGATTTCCAACCATTGCCACAACTGACGGATATTGTCCGGTGGGGATGAAACCTAAGAGTCGAGAGTTTTTTGACTTTTCCTTACTCTCCACTCCAGACTCCAGACTTACAACGGCCACCGCATTCGCGTGCGAATTCGCTACATACAAAGTTTTTTCGTCTTCACTTAAAGCTAAACCTTCTGGACTGGCACCAATCGGTTCATTTTCCGCCAGTTTCAAATTTATTGTTTCAACTACTTTGGACAATCCAGTATCAATGACCGAGACACTATCGGCATTGGAATTAACTACATATAGTCTTGATTTATCACGATTTAAAATCATTGCAGTCGGATGTCGTTCGACCGTCAGATGCGAAACTTTGTAGCCGTTTTTCAAATCAACTACCGCAATTGTTCCATCTCCCCAGAGCGAAACAAAAGCCTTGGTTTTAGTCACCTCAACATCATATGGATAAACAAATTGAGTCGAATTCGGACGATGCAGATCAATCCGCGAAATTTTGCGGGTGTCGCGCAAATCACTAATGATGCCGAGCGTATCGCCAAGATTATTAGCGGAAAAAAGAGTTTCGCCGTCATCACTGATGGCAATTCCGGTCGGATAGACAGCGGCGTGATTGCTGTTATAGGTTTGTGAAGGAGCATTGGTCGCAAAAGCACTGACATCAATGAACGGAGCTTTGATTTGCCAATCATCTCCGTCGGGAGTCGGTGTGATCGGTTTTTCAGCATTTGCGTTAAACTTAAAAACCCAGATTTTATTTTCAAAACCTCCGGACACTAAAAGCCGAAATGAACCGTCAGTATTGGGATGAACCACAAATTTTACTCCAAAATTAACACTCTGAGGAGTCGGAAAATATACATTTTGAATAACTTTCGGTTCGGGTGCAATATTCAAATCAATAACGCTGATTGATTGATAGTCTTTTTCTCTTTTGGCACTAAACTGAATCCCGTAACCGCTATTGATCGCCAAAAGATAACGACCTTTGCCATCTTTGCCGAGTTTATCAGGCGAACGAACGAAATCAACCGGTAAACTTCCGACAGCAATTCGATTAGTGGTCGCATCCATCAATAAACTTCCGGCGGGAGTAATTTTCCGCCCCTGGGAAGCAGGATTGTTTTTAATTTCTATATTGATTTGTGCATTTGAAGTCTGCCAAAGCCCCGAAAAAAAACCAGAAAAGCAGATAGAAAAAAGCAAAAAAAGCGAAATGACGCGAAAAATCTTTACTTTCGGCATTGGTCCCCCAGATTTATGTTGTTTTGGATAAATCAAGATTATTGTATCCGTAATTATTAACTTTGTCTTTTACATCTTGGTTACAAAAATAAAAAAGCGAACTATTTTTATAATCAATAGCTCGCTTTTCGGTAAATTTTCTTTTAATCCTAACTTTTTTATTTTTTATTTTTTGCCGTTTCGATTTCTTTAGCCGCAGCTTCAATTTTGGTCGAATTTGGAAAATCCGTTTTTAATACTCCCAAGAATTTATCGGCATCTTTTAATTTATCCCGACGGACATTGGTCAGAATCAAGGCCAATAGCACTGTCTCCCTAGTTTTACCTTGAGGAAAGGTTTTGACATAATCTTCCAAATAGTCTACAGCATTTTCATAATCTCTGATGGAATAATAATTGACCCCAATCGTTGCCAAAACTCTTTCTTTTTTCTCGGCATCATTTTGGATTTCGGAAGTTTTAACGGCTCTTTTATAAAAATCACAACTTAATCTGGTCATTTTTGCCGCGCGATATGAATCCGCAAGCTGCAGCAGTGCAGCTCCATCATTTTTATTCTTTTCAATCGCGGTATAAAAAGGCAGCAAAGCAGAAAAATCTTTTGGCATTTCTTCAAAAATCTGGGCTAGTTCACGAACATTTTTACTGCCAAAACCACGCCTGAACGTCACCATACTACCTAATGGATCAGTAAAAACTACAAACGGAATAGCATTTGCTCCATACTTTGAAGCCAAATCTTTTTCGTCATCATAATTTATCTTAACGGCAATAAAAGGTTTGACGGCTTGGATAACATCCTCGCGCACCCAAAATTCTTTATCCATCATCAGACAAGGTTTACACCACGGAGCAGTAAAATCCAATAAAAGAGGTCTTCCGCTTTCACGGGCGAACTTTTTCGCTTTATTAAAATCTTTTTCCCAATAAATGCCTTCTGTTTGGGCGTTAAGGTTCAAAACAAAAAGAATCAGACTGAGAACTAACAGAAGTATCTTTTTCATAAAATATTTCCCTCACCAGCGACTTATCCAAGTTTATATCACGGAAATAATTTTTTGTTAATAAAAAATAAAGAAGAAGAGATTCAACTCTCTAACAATTCCGCTCAATTTGATAAAATACAAATCGCTGAAAAATTGCTGTAAAGCAAGTAAAAGAATACACTTATCTTTTCATCCTCCAACTTTAATCGATTTATTGAACTAAAATAAATTGTGATGTTATATGTCCCATAAAAAAAAGTTGTAGCACTCTCTGTTCTGATGTGCTAGACTATTTTCTGAAATTAAAATAAAGGAGCTAAACTCTATGATTTGTTGGCACTGTAATAGTGAGTTAAAGCTAATTTCTCCGATTGAAGAAACGCATAAATTTTATCATTGTTCGGAATGTGATACCTGGTATGAAATGTTCAAAGAAAAAGAACGAGTCAACGGAGCCGTTCCGGTTAGATTTTTAGAGCTAGAAACAACGCCGCCGATTTTGGCATCGCTCAATTATCTATCAATTTAATAAATTAAATTTTACAAATAAAATATTGAAGGTCAGATTTTTTAATTTATCTGACCTTTTTCGTTTGGCTTTTATTGATTTAAAAGTTGTCGCAAAACAAACGGCAAAATTCCGCCGCCTTTGTAATACTCAAGCTCAATCGGAGTATCAATTCGCAAAGTCAGCGCAACTTCTTCGCTTGAACCGTCAACCCGATTTATTCTCAAAGTAACATCCTGACGCGGAGTAACTTCGCCATCTAAACCTACTAAATCAAAGGTTTCCGTGCCGTCAATTTTCAAAGTTTGAGCATTGACGCCATCTTTGAATTGAAGCGGAAGAACACCCATTCCGACTAAATTTGAACGGTGAATGCGCTCAAATGACTGTGTAATGACAGCTTTGACACCCATCAAATAAGTGCCTTTTGCCGCCCAGTCGCGTGAACTTCCTGTGCCGTATTCTTGTCCGCCGAAAATCACGGTTGGCACAAAAGCGGATTTATATTTCATCGCGGCATCGTAGATAAATGTTTCTACGCCGTCGGGTTGATGAATCGTTAAACCGCCTTCCTTCGGTGAAACCATTAAGTTTTTTATCCGAACATTAGCAAAAGTTCCGCGTAGCATCACACGGTCATTTCCGCGTCGCGAACCGTAGGAGTTAAAATCTTCAACCGCAACACCTTTTTCTTGTAAATATTTTCCGGCGGGCGAATTCGGCTTGATTGCTCCGGCGGGCGAAATATGGTCAGTTGTGACAGAATCACCAAAAATTGCCAAAGCTCGTGCGCCTGTAATGTTTGAGAAAGCTCCCGTTTCCATCGAAAAATTCGCAAAAAACGGCGGTTCCTGAATATAGGTTGAATTCTCATCCCATTCATAAATCGCGCCAACGCTTGACGGAATCTGGTTCCACAACGGATTTTGTTCGGCAAATTCGCCGTAAAGCCGTTTGAAAGTTTCGGCATCCATCGCCGATTGCATTAGGCTTGAAACTTCTTCTGCTGAAGCCCAAATATCTGCCAGAAAAACATCATTTCCATCCTTATCCTGACCGATGGCATCTTTGGAAAGGTCTTTGTTGACGCTTCCCGCCAGTGCGTAGGCCACCACCAACGGCGGCGAAGCAAGGAAATTAGCCTTAATATTCTGATGAACGCGAGCCTCAAAATTTCGATTTCCCGATAAAACGGCAGCCGCAATTAAATCATTTTCGACAATCGCCTTTTCGATG
>DAORIL010000492.1:0-5312 GCA_035438525.1 Pyrinomonadaceae bacterium | reverse complement strand
TTTTATTTTCTTCGACCAATTGATTGAATTCGGCTTCAGTGATGAACGGCTCATCAATAAACCATTTGTCTTCATCTTCGCAATTTCCGCCACAAACAATGCAGCCAGTCGCCGGATGCGGGTTTTTCGGACAGCTTCGGCACTCGTAACGGACATGGTTGGTTTCGGAATCGCATTCGAGGCAATATTGCTGATACATTATTTTGCACCTCCGCCCAGTAATTCTTTCGGGCAGCCGATCCCCGGAAAATTCTTTACACCGGCGCGAACGGCGGCGTTCTCGGCATCACACGCCTTTTTATAAGCAGGATGTTCGGTTTCTTTCTTTTTGCAGATAGTGCAAATCCAATCTAAATTGAACATTGACATCGTGAATGCCTGCAATTTTTGACCGCATCTGTCGCAATGGGTCGGATTTTGCACTTTTTGCTGATTTTCTTGATTAATATTTTACATATTTTTTGTTTGGAAACGGGGGCAGGATTTGGTCGCTTCCTCAATCAGTAACTTCGGAAAGATAGAACGAATGATAATCAGCGGTTTCGATCAAATAAGTGTCAACTTTGGTTTTATCGGGAAGACTTGCGCTTTCCTCACCAAAGAAAATGCACCCTTGTTCCTGTGCCGTTTCAACATTCAATCGTGCTTGAAAGATGCAATCAACCGAAACAATAAAATATGGAAGTTCAGCCTCTTGGTCAATTTCTACAAATCTGATCTCGACATTGGAAATCTTCAAATTTGTAAAAACTTTTTCCCCGTCAAAGTATTGGTCTGATTCATCCTTCCATAAACCAATTTTCAAATGTCGCCCGATACTCAGCGCATTGACTCTCGAATAAACACCTAATTCGGCTTGCATTGCAAATTGTTTTAAGTTGTTATTAGAATTGTTATTAGACATCATCACCCCTCAAATTAACCTTAAAATATTATTCTTTGAGTATCTCAAAACACCTTTAACCGTGCTGAAATATTGAGTTTTCGGGGCAAATTATAAAAATCAGTTTGGGGATTAGTTGAAGTGTATTCCTGATACAAATTCACTCCTTCCAGTTTAAATGGTAATCAATTGCTTAATGAATAGTTTCACTATTTGAGGTCAATTCAATAAGAATATTGATGACATCCTCCGCCCCGGATTGAGAAAGATGGTCGAACGGCAAACCAAAAAGTGTCTGGCTGATTTGACTGTGTGCAACCCCAAGTTGATCGGATAACTGTCTGATCTCATTCATTTGGGAGTTTGTTATTACATTATATAAACTTGTTGCCAGCGGATTTTCTCCGCTGGACGTGACATCTTTTCTTTCGATATTTAAGCGCATCATCAATTTAATTACATTTGACTGAGGTCTTCGAGAATCGCCTCAAGCGGAGTTTCACCATTGTCGAAATTGACTTTCCAAACTTCTTCCGAAACGACCGAATCTGCTCCGTATAAGTTGTAAAATATTCCCGCTTCTCTGACTTGTTTGAACCAATCTTTAAATTGAGAATTTTCACAGTTCAATTGATCAAATCTGAGCCGATCCTGACTTTGAATGCCGGCAACTGCTAAAGCAGCGATTTTAAGCAATCTTTTTCTGAATTTAGGGTAATCAGCTATTTCCCGATTGGCAGCTTCCAAATGATGGGCGATCTGAGTTGTCCAATCAACCGGAAAGTGCGTATCATCATGGGTCTGACCGCCCCATTGGTCGTCTTGTAAATCCCGTTCCGTTTCTATTTGTCCTAAAACGTGTTGAATATTATTTTTCATAACTTACATTTCCTCGCAATTAAAATTCTTAATCTCTGATCAGAACATCTTCGTTTGTATGAGCAAACACTCTTTGCCCTTTTAAGGCATCATCTAAAATTTCGCGAACCGCTGCCGGATCGCCTGAAACATTCATTCGACGGCAGGCTCGCAAATGACGGATAATACCTTCGGTAGCGATTTCCAGCGAAGTCCCGCTTAATTTCTCAAAACGTCGAGCCTGAAGCGGATCAATCTCTTTAATCCGTTCCTTGAGTGTCATCGGACTCTTTTCCGTTTGACAATTTTTTATCATTTTTTTTATTTACTCCTTCTGTTTAAAAATAATAAGTGATTAAAAACAGTTCCGTTGAAATTTGAAAAATTCAATTGAAATTTAATTAGGGGGGGAGTTGAAATTTAATTTTGGGGGGAGTTGAAATTATCTCATAGAACAGCTTTTTTCCAAAAAAAAAAGTTGTTGAAATTCAACTTCTGACATTTATCAGGAAGGTGCAGACAGGTTTAAAAAAAGCCTGTCTGCACGGATAGAAAATTGTTTTATTTGATGGATTTTTCGAGATGGTCAAGCCAAACTCTTTCGATAACTCTCCCTTTATCGGTGGTTAAATTCAAACCATTTTCGAGAAATTCAAGTTTTGCAATGTGCTCATCACCTTCCAAATGAAATTGAAGTCGAATATCTGAATAATTAATGATTTCGCGGGAGACCGCATTATCAAAAAGTCTTCTCATAGCCTCTTTTATGGAATTTCTAAAACTTTCGGATAATTCATCCTCCGATGCCTCGTCATTCTGATTATCCCAAACCGCCCACGCATCGCTCTCCAAAAAATTATATTTTTCCTTGACCTCAGAAACTCCAACCAAAAGATCTTCTGCTGAAAATATGTCCCAATTTACTGTTGTTTCAAAAACAAATACCGAGTCATTCTGAGTGATCGGCTGCCACTCCAAACTTGAAATATCAAATTCCCCGTTTTGATCGGCTTGACCGATTGCAAAATGACCTTTTTCAAAGAAAAAACCGATCTTTTCGTCTGCTTTGCCGCTTTTCCAAAAGAGAGTTTGAACTTTGGTTTTTGACTTGTTCCCGATCCCGAAAATATAGATCTCACCAGTTGGGGATAATCGGTTTAAGGTCTCGGTAAAGGTCGAGATTCCGTTACTGAAGACAGTATAACCATCCTCTTCGTCAACGTGGTTCACTTCAGGATCAAAAATTGTCAGATCTTCGTTATAAGTCAATATTTTGTTATGATAATAGCGAAAACCTTCAAATTCTTCGGATGAACTAGGTGAAAAATCCCGACTCAAAACAGAAGCGGTAAAATAGATACAATCATTTTGAAACCAGTTCGCATCAAACCGCGCCATCATACCCAGTAATTGAGGGGTGATAATTTCACGGTTCTCAGGTTTGAGAATAAAAGCTCTGATCTGGTCACGAATAAATAAATCAAAATCATTTTTCAATTTATCGGCTACCAAACCTTTGCGGGTGGGCGAAATTGGAGTTAATGGAGTCCCGTTTTTAACTTCGTAATAAAAAGATAAACTTCCAAATGAATCAGGCTGATGGATCAGTTGACCAAACCAATTACTGATTCTCATATTAGAGTATTGGTTTTGATTAAAACCAATGACAAGCTGATTGCCAAGATATTGGGTTTCGACCAGCACTTTCATCATACTGCTCGGGGCGGGCTTACTAACATCAACTTTTGTATAGTTGAAATCACAACTCAAGTAATCTTCATAACCTCTCGCCACAGCAGTTAAAGCCTTATCATTAACCAGTTTGGCTTCAAAGGCTTCACAGAATTTTTTATCGGCGGATATGATCAAAGTAAAACCGTCAGCCGTGGTAGATTTGCTGATACATTCCCGCCATTTATTTTCGTGCCAAAATGAAGCATCATTCCAAACCTTGTCGGTATCAAGGGATAAAGCTAAACCGTTGGAATGAATTTCAACATTAGAAACAGCCGAGTGAGCCAGCAAAGAAAAGATACCGACACCCATCGGTTTTTGATTCACAGCAACTTCGTGATTCTGATAATTACTTAAAGCTACCGTGATCAAAGGTAAAAATTGTTCCGGCGTTCCGGCATCTTTTACCAATCCGTTGCCGTTATCGGCGACAACCATTGCCCCTGAATCAAAATCGGTATAGAAACCAATATTAGTAGCTCCGCCTCTTTGGGAGTTCTGTAATAGTTCACTGATTATTTCTGATATATCACCGGTAAATAAGCGTTTCAAAACACTTCCTAAATTCAATTTTTCGACTAACATTCAAAACCTCCTACTCTTTTAATTATAGAGATTTACAGTTATTTTGCTGAAAATCTTGTGCTATTTGGTGGGATTTATTCTAACAACTTAACTTTTTGGTCAGAAAGGCTTGACAAGTTAAAAAGCCAGCGTTCATAATCCCTTCAAATTTAATATTTTGCGGAAAAACTAAAACTACCCGCCCCCACAAAGTCGCTATGCCACAAATTTCAACTGAAAATATATCTACGAAAATTAAATCTTATTTATACGATCAATACATTTATTCACAACTACTAAAAGATCCGGCTAAAGTAGTGGATTTGTTTGATATTTATAATCAGCTTTGGAGAAATAGTAATAATAATTATTCCAAATCATTCACCCAGGAAATGTTCAAAAGTAATAAAAATCTGGCAGAAGAATTTAAAGACTGGGGTCAATTATTGTCTCTGAAATTTCCTCAACTAACTGCGGTTTCAGCAATTGCAGATTTGATCAAAACTTATAAAAACGGCGAGGATAATGATCGAACCGAGCTGGGCAAGACACTAATCCGTGAAGATACAAATTCTGAGATCTATAAAATGGTCACCGGGTTGAACGATTATGAAACGGCGATGGCTGAAATCATTGTCTCAAACCAGAATACCTCTCATTCCAGTTATGCTGACACTGCTAAAGACTTTCTGATACTTATTGATGATTTTAAGAAAAATGATTTGGATATTCCGTCCTCAACTCTTGAATTACTGCAAAAAGCACCAACTAATTCAGTTTTATTAAGTGGTATTTTGGATAAGGTTCAAGAAAGAGCAATAACGGAAGGGAACGATAATTATGATGAGATATTAGCAGAAGTTCTTGAAGAACAAAGTCTGCAAATTGAAGAAATTCAACAGGAACTGTCTGAATACTTTAAAACTGTCTGGAATGAAAAATTAGAACTGTTGGAAGCCCAGAACTTTGCCTTCAAAATGAATGAAGCCAGAAGTTGGGGAGCTATCTTAGGAATGCTGATCGGACTGAGTGATCCGAAACTTGGAAAAGCTATAACGGATGGTTCAAAAGCAATAGTTGACGGATATGAAAGTTATGCACAGATGGCAGCTTCAGGTTATTCGGCATCATCATTTGCCGGTTGGATCGGTGCAATCATTGCGGTTATTCAAATTATTAATTCCTATAATGAAAAGGAAGCCGAAAAACAGCAAACCGAATTACTATTCGAGGCTTTAGATCAAATAAATCAAAATATCAACTATTTAAGAAG
>DAORIL010000491.1:0-5320 GCA_035438525.1 Pyrinomonadaceae bacterium | reverse complement strand
CTGCAAAAAATAACTTTCAAATTTATCATTTTCAACCGTTTTACTGTCCGAATACCAACCGTTTTCGCCATCCACCAGGATAATAATTATTTCTTTTCCGAGAACGTAATTCTTGAGGTTAGTTAGTTCCAGCCAATTTTCACAACTACCAAAAAGCCCATGCAACAAATAAAGAACAGGATACCGATTCTCATTTGTTTCGTAGTTTTTGGGTAAAATTACCCGATATGGAATATCTCTTTGAAGCAATTTGCTTTGGAGATTTTCATTTAAAATTTTGGTCACTAAATTTGATTGATAACAAACCTTGAATACTTTCTCAACGCTTAAGATAAAGTATTTGTAGCATAACTTTCTTAATGATGTCAACAAATAATTTTAATGATAAAATTTATTTTAGATTCCCGCTCTGTTTGGATAAGAATTTTTGCTGAGACTGATGGGTTTTTGAAAACAATTTTGTAAGGCAATCGGAATTGCCCCAAAAAGACTGGGACGCTGGACACTGGCGGGACGAATTATTATTTGATTTGGGGAGACGATATAACGACTTTTCAACCTTTTTTTGATGATTGGCTCAATTAGTGACCAGGCGGCGGTAATATTTCCCCCAATTACAACCGTTTCGGGAAAAAGACCGTGCGCCAGATTACTGATGCCTTCGCCTAAATATTCAGCAGTAATTTTCAAAGACTGCAATGCCATTTCATCATTTTTATTAGCCAAGGCAATAATATCACTGAGACTTACAAAAGGAAGTCCTTGTTTGGCAGTTACTCGATGGTATCTTTCGACCGTTGCCCGTTCAGAAACAAAAGTTTCCCAACATCCGCGCCTGCCGCAGGAACAAAGTTCACCGTTTGGGTCAATACTCATATGTCCGAATCCGCCTAGTCCTAAACGCGAACCAACGTGTAATTCGCCATTGATTATTAAACCTGTTCCCAGACCTTCAACCACTAGAATAAAAAGTAAGGTTCTTAAATTAGCCTCATTCAACGGTCCATACCAAAGTTCGGAAAAAGCTGCCGCATTCGCATCATTTTCCACATAAATCGGTAAATTCAATTTTTGGCTGAGAATTTTTCGCAATGGAACATTTTTCCATTCCAAATTTGGCGAAACTTCAACAGTTCCTGTTTCACGATCAATCAGCCCCGGAACACTAACTCCAACGGCTC
The DNA here is from genome assembly GCA_035438525.1 of Pyrinomonadaceae bacterium. Classification (GTDB taxonomy): domain Bacteria; phylum Acidobacteriota; class Blastocatellia; order Pyrinomonadales; family Pyrinomonadaceae; genus JAIBCC01. The sequence continues at coordinate 4,139 of DAORIL010000491.1, read as the reverse complement.
CAAATCTGGCTCGTGGATATTCGGTTTTAACCAAATTATCAATTTTATCGGCTAATTTATTTAGAAATTGTTCAGGCTCACCCTCGGTCAAAATTTGGTTTTGTTTCAAAATACGACCATTAAAATCGCTGACGGCAAATGCAGTATCAGAAACCCCGATGTCTATTGCTAACACATAAAAACTTTCAGCATTGATATAAAGATTTTTTGGCGGTCTGCCGCCACTCGAAGGTCCTTCGGTGCCTTCATAGACAAAATTATTTTTGATTAAGCGATTAACAATAGCAGAAACGGTTCCTGCGCGAAGTCCGGTGTATTTTGAAATGTCTGCCCGGGAAATCGGCTGTCTTTCACGAATCAGGTGAAGGAAAATTGTTTGATTTATGTCGCGGACATCATGAACGTCCACCATTTTGAAACCTTTCTTTTCTCTATTCACAGTTTTAAGTTCCTTAAAAGTTCACTCAAAAATGCAGAAAACTTATACTGTTTAGGTTAGAACAAAAGTTTTAATTCCTCAATGGATTGTTTAATAACTTAGAATTTAATCTACATTTATTTCAGAAACGACTCTCTTTATTTTACCATCCTTACTTGGAGAATCCGGGTGTAAACTTTGATGCAACGAAGAGAAAAGCCCCAATATTTGGGCAAATAAAATTTCAATTGGCGGACAATAAAAGTCGGTTAAATTGTTGGAGATATTTAAATTAATTGCAAAATCTGCAATTCCTGAAACATTAAATAATTCATTCGGTAAGATTGCCAAAATATGTTTAACAGTATCTTTTCGCTTTAATTCTGCCAACAATCCAAGTTCAATTTTTTGTTTTTCGGGACCATTAGAAACAAAACCAACCACCAAAGAATCTTGATTTAACCAGGACAGAGGACCGTGACGTAACCCGAGAAATGACTCGCTCATCACGCTAAAATATCCGCCCGATAATTCCAAAACTTTTAACGCACTTTCATCTGCCACGGCTTTTAATGCGCCACTACCTAAAAAGCAAATCCTCTGATAAACATTTTGGGAAATTGTTTGAGCAACGTCGGCAATTTTAGAAAAATTTTCAGCACCTGTTCGAGTCAAATTTTGCAAGATCGATTCGTAATTATCCAGAGCAAAAATATGCGCTAAACATTGTCCGGCAACTACCATATTTGTAAAAGAACTGGTCATCGCCAACCCTAAATCATTAACTTTTTTATCCAAAACCAGACAAAAATAATTTGGATTTGCTTGGTAAATTTGACTTGCCATTTTTCCGTCTTGATTACAGGTAACGATTAAATGACGAATTTTTGGATATTTTTCTACAGCTTTTTCTAATACTTTTACGCCCTCAAAACTATCACCAGAACGCGAAAAAGAAATCCATAAATGTTTTGTCTCAGTCGGCGCAGAGTCAATAAAATTATCCATTTCGGTTAATAAATCCGTGCTTGGAATTGCCTGAACCTGACATTTCCACTCTTTTTTCAAAATAGCTGTTAATGCACGCCCGATGTAATCCGAAGTCCCGGCACCGATTAGAACAACTGAAAGATTTGCATTACTCAATCCGCTATTTCGTAAAAAACTTTGTAACTCAACCTCTCTATTTTTAACGATTTGAAAAGTTCCTTTCCACGTTTCAGGCTGCTGAAAAATTTCCTGCGTGGTGTGAACCAATCCGTATTTTTCTTTTTCCTCTACGGGCAAATCAAGTAATTCGCTAAAGGTTAAATTTTCTAATTTCTGATTCAATGTTTTTCCCTTGTGCTTTTTTAGTTTTTGGATTATATTTCATTTTGTAATAAAAAGAAAGTAAACGAAAGTAAATGAAAGCTTTTTTTGACGAATGAGCGATTTAAAAAAGAAAATTGCAGTCATTGGTGAGCTAAATGTTGATTTAGTTGCTAGTGGTTTGGTAAAGGAACCAACTCTTGGTCAGGAAATTCTCGCCCAGGATTTTACAATGACTTTGGGAAGTGCCTCGGCAGTTTTTGCCTGTGGAATCGCTAAACTTGGGAATCAAATTTCATTTATCAGTCGTATCGGAAAGGATGATTTTGGCAGATTTTGTTTAGACGAATTACAAAAAAAAGACGTTTCCACTGAAAAAGTTGAAGTCATTGAGAAAGTAAAAACAGGTGTCACAATTGTTCTCAGTATGCCCAAAGATCGGGCAATGGTGACATATTTAGGTGCCATTTCTGAACTTTCTTTGGCAGATATTCCGCTTGATAACCTTAATAATCACAATCATTTACATTTAACCTCCTATTTTTTACAAACAAAATTGCAACCTGACTTTCCTCTTCTAATGCAGGAAGCAAAAAAGCGCGGTTTAACGGTTTCGTTTGACCCAAATTCCGATCCTTCGCAGAGTTGGAATGAACAAATTTTTGAAGTTATCCGAAACGCAGATATTTTCTTTATTAATGAATTAGAAGCAACACAATTGACTGGAAAAAATGATTTGGAAGCAATGCTTCGAGATTTAGAAAAATATTGTCCTTGTGTAGTTATCAAACTGGGTGCAAAAGGTGCAATTGCGATTTCAAACGGTAAAATTGTTCAAACAGAAGGATTTAAAGTTGATGCAATTGATACAACGGGTGCGGGCGATACTTTTGCCGCCGGATTTGTTCATGCTTATTTAGAAAAAAAAGAGTTGAGCGAATGTTTAAAAATCGGAAATGCCTGCGGTGCCTTATCAACTTTGAAAGTTGGCGGAACTTCAACACAGCCTGATTTACAGCAATTAAATGAATTTTTGAACCAATGAATAGTGCAACTTTCACAAACATCTCAACAAAGACTCTCGTGCCGATGCGGGAGATTTTAGATTTTGTAAATAAAGAAAATACAGCAGTTGCGGCACTCAACTTTTATAATGCCGAAACATTGCGGGCACACATTAATGCAGCAAATGAATGCAATTCGCCATTAATTTTACAAACGACTGAATCGACTATTAATTATCTTGGAATTGATTTGATTGTTTCGATGGCTCAATCGGCTGCGCGGGAAATTGAACAACCTGTTGCGCTCCATCTTGACCATGGCGCGAGTTTTGAATTAGCTAAACGTTGTATCGAATCAGGTTATAGTTCCGTTATGATAGATGGTTCAAAATTGCCTTTTGCCGAAAATGTCGAATTAACTCGTAACGTGGTGAAATTCGCTCACGACCACGGCGTTTCAGTTGAGGGCGAACTTGGTCACGTTGCACAAAACGCTGATAATAATGATATTACACAATTTTTTACACGTCCTGAGGATGCGAAAAAGTTTGTTGAAGAAACAGGCGTGGATGCGCTTGCGGTGGCGATTGGAACAGCCCACGGTTTTTATAAAGGTGAAGTAAATCTTGATTTTACAAGACTTAGCGAAATTAAGAACGCTGTTAATGAAACGGCTTTGGTGCTTCATGGCGGCTCTGGCGTTCCCCCAAAATTGATGCAAAAAGCGATTCAATGTGGAATTCGCAAAATAAATTTTGGAACTGAGCTGAAAAACGCCTTTACTTTAGCGGTTAAAAAATCTTTGCTTTATTCGGACGAAATTGATTTGCGAAAAACTTTTGCCCCTGCAATCAAAGCTGTCCAAGCGGTTTCAGCAGAAAAAATTCGGATTTGTCAGATGATTTAAATAAAACATTTTCAGGAGCATAAATGTCAAATTTTAATTGGGCAGTAGATGGAAGTATCGTCGGGTTGTATTTGTTACTGACGATGGCGGCAGGATTATATGTCCGCAAATATGTCAATAAAGTTGAAGATTTTTTAGTTGCCGGTCGCGAGATGAATGTCTATCTCGGCATTGCAAGTCTAGCCGCCACAGAATTTGGCATTGTAACCTGTATGTATACTGCTGAAGCGGGTTATCGTTACGGATTTGCAGGAGCAACTCCCGGAATTGCAATGGCTGTGGCAATGCTAATTGTTGGATACACAGGTTTTTGCATCAAACCTTTGCGAGATTCGGGCGTCATTACCATTCCCGAACTTATCGAAAAACAATTCGGCTCACGGGTGCGTTGGGCGGCGGGTGTCGTGATTGTGTTGGGCGGTTTGCTCAATATGGGCGTTTTTTTAAGAATCGGCGGACAATTTTTAGTTCAAGTTGCCGGTTTTAATGTCGGATATTT
>DAORIL010000490.1:0-5322 GCA_035438525.1 Pyrinomonadaceae bacterium | reverse complement strand
ACGGAAAGTTGGCAGTTGCACTATTTGCTCTTTGTTTCAACTACTGATTCGCATTCTTAGTAATAAATCCTGAAAGCGTTGGTCGGAATGCAAACTATCGAAATGCGGTTCAATTCCCAGATACTGCAATTGCGAATCGTGTTCATTAAATCCCTGTTCAAGGGCGGCAAACGCTTTTTCCCGCTCGCCCAAGCCAACGTAAAGGATTGCCAATTCAATGGGTGAAACATATTCTTTACCGGTTTCCAACTTATTACGAATCGCCTTTGCCTCATCCATTCGTCCTATTTTCGCTAAAGCAAAACCTAAATAACATTCCACGCCTGTATGATCTCCGGCGAGTCTGATCATTTCTTGATAATCGCTGACAGCCTCATCATATTGCCCCTTGGCGGAATTAACAAAACCTAAACCGTAGTAGGTTGAACCGCTATTCGGATTTAGCTCCAGACCTATTTTATATTGCTCAAGTGCCGATTCATAATTTCTCGCAAAATAATAAATAAAGGCTAAGTTATCATTTGCCAGAGGTCGCAGCGGGTCAAGTTCTCTTGCCAGTTTTATTTCAGCCAGGGCTTGGTCGTGTTTTTTCATAATGCTCAGAAAAAGAGCATATCTGAAATGGGCAGTTGCTAAATTGGGATTTAATTCGATGGCTCGTTTGTATTGGTTTTCTGCTCCTGACCAATCCCATTCAGCCATTTTTATCCCTGCCAGAGCGAGGCAAACTTCGGGAAGATTTGGATTAAGTTGGGAAGATTTCTCCGCGGCGGATTTGGCGTTTGTCATCATTTCTTTCGGTTGCTGAAATCCATTTGCGGCGATGTAGTAATAAACGCTTGCTAAGGCAGCATACCCCTCCGCATAATTCGGATCAGCAGCAAGTGACTGATTGTAATACTCAATCGCTTTTTTTGAACTTTCAAATGAACTTTTTGATTGATAAAAACGACCTTTTAATAAAAGTTCATACGCCTGTGGATTTGGTTTTGTCTTTTGAACCAAAATGCCGTTTTGATGTAGCTGTAGCCGTTCAGCGATCTGTTGTGAGATTTCTTTTTCAATATCTGAAATTTCATTGGTTTGACGATTAAATTGTCTGCTCCAAATTTGGGAGTTATTTTTTACATCAAACAATTCGGCATTGATTTTAAGATCATCTCCAATTTGTGAAACTTGCCCTTGCAAGATATACCGCACGCCTAAATTTTCGCCGACTTTTTCGAGATCGATTTCCTTCTCTTTGTATTGAAAAGTAGAACTTTTGGCAATGACTTTAACCTCCTTCAATTGTGTCAGGGAATTTATCAAAGATTCGCTGAAACCGTCCGAAAGATATTCCAAATTGGGATCACCGCTGGTATTGCTAAACGGCATTACGGCAATTGAAGCGGGGGTCGGAAAATTCGTTGAAAAATAAAAATAACCAAACAATGAAAAAGCCAGAAGTATCGTTGCCAAAAGTCCGGCGGCGAAAGATCTATTTTTTTCGATCTTTTTGAAAACAAATTCGGCACTTGAAATTTGATTGGATTGAAACTCCAGATGTTCAGCAGTTTTCAAACGAACCGAATTGGAAATTCTTGTTTCATTCCCGTTGGTATTGCCTTTGCTAATTGAACTTGAGGCATTTTCGATATTCTGCGATTGAAACGCGGAATCCTTTTGACAATTTTTGATGTCTTGCCAAAGTTCATCGGCATTTTGGTATCGCTCATCAACATCTTTTTGTAAGGCTTTAACCAGAATGTGTTTTAATTCACCTGAAATATTATCGGCATTAATTTTTGGCTCTTTATGCAGAATTAAATCAATAGTTTCGCTCGAATTTTTACCCTTGAAAGGCTGCTTTCCCGCCAACATTTCAAAAAGAACGACTCCTAAACTCCAAATGTCGCTCCGTATATCGATCGGTTCAAGCCGAGCCTGTTCCGGCGACATATAGGCGACTGTTCCCATTAATAAGCTGGGATTAGTAAGCAGGGGAGTTTGGGTGTTTGGGTGTTGGGGAGTAGAAATCAAAATCCCTTCATCTTTACCCTTATTCCCTACCCCCTTACTCCCTTTCTCCGTCAACTTAGCCAGACCGAAATCTAAAACCTTAACCAATCCATCCTCGCGCACCATAATATTTTCGGGTTTGATGTCGCGGTGGATGATTCCGGCAAAATGACCGGCTTTGAGGGCGGTTGTTGCTTGTAAGGTAATCTCCAAAATCTGATTCAAACTCAATAAACCTTCGTTAATCAATTTTCTCAGAGTTTTACCTTCAATAAATTCAGCCGCGATAAAGTTCTGGTTTTTAGATTTTCCGATTTCATAAATTGTCAAAATATTCGGGTGATTAAGCGATGAAGCAGTTTTTGCTTCTTGCTGAAAACGGCGCAAATTATCTTTTTCGGTGACAAAATCATTTTTGATGAATTTAATTGCAACATTTCGCTCTAATTTGGTATCAAGTGCCAAAAAAACTTCGCCCATTCCACCCATTCCGATTAGCGAAATGATTTTGTATTGTTTGATTTTTGTTCCGATCAATGAGGAATTTGCAGTTTCGGCAACCATTTCTGCCGCCACATCCAACGGCGGCTGATCCAATAAACTTGAGGTAACTTCGGCAAAAGACAATAACTTTTCAACTTCGGAGCGTAGTTCTAAATCATATCCGCAAATATTTGACAAAAACTCGGGTCGTAGATTGCTGTCAATTTCCAAAGCAGCGTGATAAATCTCTTCAATTTTGGCGAGTCTTTTCACGTCCATTTGTTATAGCAGTGGTCGGTGGTCATTTGTCCGTGGTCGGTAACTGTTGTTCCATGTTTTTTTTTCTGATCACTGACCAATTCTCTACTGATTCGATAATTCACTGAGCAGCCAGGACCGCGCAAATTGCCAATCTCGGATTACAGTTTTGGTAGTAATATTTAAGACTTTAGCAATTTCTTCATTGCTCAAACCGCCGAAATACCTGAGCTCGACAACGCGGCTTTTCCGTTCATCAAATTCAGCCAATCTGGTCAATGCCTCGTCTAATTCAACGAGTCCGGCGGCTCGTTCATCCGAAACTAAAATTGCGTCATCAAGTTGGACTTTCTCGAACTTTCCGCCTTTTTTTTGAATTTGCCGTTGGCGCAGGTAATCAATCAAAATATGCCGCATTGATTGAGCGGCGATATTAAAAAAATGCACCCGATTAGTCCAACTTTGCTTTTCTTTTCCGACCAATTTCAAATAGGCTTCGTGAATCAAGGCTGTCGTCTGCAAAGTATTGTCACTCGATTGATTCGACATAAACTTCTTCGCCATTTTATGCAATTCGTCATAAACCAGGGGCATCAGTTGTTCAATGGCAAGTTCATCCCCTTCACTGCATTTCTGAAGCAATTGAGTAATCTCTTTTGGCGATTTGAAAGTCATTTAAAGTTAAACAGACTGATTATAAGTTACTTTTACCCTTAAACACAGCAAATAGTAAAAAAATAAGGTAAATATGGCATTCATCAGATTCAGTTAGTTGAATTTTGTTTGTAAACAAATATTTTTCTTTGAAATGTCTGTTTTCAACCTCGGTTTTCGTAATTATTAGTATAGGCACAATTTTGTCGAGGAAAAATAATTATGAAATCGCGTTACTTATTGCTTTTAATCTTAGTTACCGCCCTGTCCGTTTTTGCCGCTGAACAAACCTTTGCCCAAACAAATTCGGGAAGACAGGAAGTTGACGTTGATTATACAACTTCATATACCCCGATTTGGAATGACAGCGGAAGTGGAGCAGATTCTAACGTCTCTTTTTGGCGACCAAACATAACTTCAGGTTGGAGTCGGGTTGGACATCATATCAGTATCGGTTACCGGAATCCGCAAGGAGCAACGATGATTGTTCGACCAAGAACTAGCGGTGCCATCGCCGATCCGGTTGACTACATTTTAGTGTGGACTGATGCCGGCTCTGGCGCAAGTCAGGATGGCTCGGTTTGGCGACCTGTTTGCCGAAGCGGCTATCAGGCTTTGGGGGACGTGACAAACAGCGGTCATGCGAAACCAGCCACAACGGAAATGGTTTGCGTTCATGAATCAACTCTGGTCAATGCCAACCCGGGAAATCCAATTTGGAATGATGCCGGTTCGGGTGCAAACAAAGATTTTGGCAGTTGGGAAATAATTCCATCCCCGGGAGACCAGAGTCGCGGATTATTTTTTGGTTCAGCTTCCCATTCCCGTCCGCAGGTTACTCTGTGGGCTGTCCGATCAAATAATGTCCAGCCAGTCGCACAAGGAACTGATCCAATCGAAGATCAGTTTTGGGATTCGGTCAAAAATAGCCCTCAACCGAGAGATTTTCAAAGTTATTTGAATAGTTATCCGAATGGTAAATATGCCGCTCTCGCCCGTCTGAAAATGGGTCAAAATAGTGGTTCAACCAGTCCGACTCCTAACCCGACTCCGGTTTCGACACCCAGTTCAACTTCCGGCGTTGAAGAACAATATTGGGATGCTGTCAAAAACAGTTCCAAAGCTCAGGATTTTCAAGGATATTTGGACAGCTATCCAAGCGGAAAATATGTTTCTATTGCTAAGTTAAAAATTAGTCAGCTTGGCGGTGCGGTAAAGACTCCAACTAATAATCCAACAACTACTCCAATTATCCCAAGTTCCGGGTCAACGGTTGAAGATCAATTTTGGGATTCAATAAAAAATAGTTCTAATCCGCGAGACTTTCAATCTTATCTGACAAGTTATCCAAATGGACAATATGCGGCACTGGCTCGACTGAAAATGAGTCAGCTTGGCGGTTCGGGAAATCCAAATCCTACGCAAACTCCGATAACCCCTAACCCGAATGTTTCTCCAACTTCAACTGTAGAATTACAGTATTGGGAAGCCGTCAAAACCAGCAATGACCCGCAAGATTTCCAAAGCTATTTGCGCGATTACCCAAATGGTCAATTTACTCCGATTGCCCGTTTAAAATTGCAACAATTACAAGGTGGTGGGACAAATCCAACTCTAACTCCACCTAATTCAAACACGGAAGACCAATATTGGAATAGCATCAGTTCAAGTCAACGCGCCCAGGATTTTCAAGGCTATTTGAGTAGCTATCCAACCGGAAAGTATGCGGCGATCGCACGGTTAAAGGTCAGTCAACTTGGAGGAAATCCAACTCCGCAACCAAATCCGGTGAGTTCGTCTGTTGAGGATCAATTTTGGAACAACGTCAAAAATAGTAATCGGTCGCAGGATTTTCAAAGTTATCTCAATACCTATCCAAACGGACAATATGCGGCTCTGGCGCGGCTTAAAATTAGTCAGATCAAC
>DAORIL010000489.1:0-5327 GCA_035438525.1 Pyrinomonadaceae bacterium | reverse complement strand
ATTGTCCACAAACAAATTTGGCGACCCCACCCAAGGATGTTAATGAGGTTCTGGAATGAAATTTGAATTTTGCATTTGAATTTTGCCAATGAAACAGGATTGGACTGAAGAAGAATTGATTGAACATTGGACGCTGGAGCCGCGTGATTATCAATTACTTGCCAATCGCACCGGAATAACCAGATTAGGATTTGCCGTTCAACTCAAATATTTTCAACTTGAAGCCCGATTTCCAAATACTTCAGCGGAAATTCCGGCAACTGTCATTGCTTATCTTGCCAAACAATTAAAACTTGTTTCCCGCATTTTTGCCGAATACGATTGGCAAAGCCGTTCTGCCACTTACCATCGTCAACTAATCCGTGAAAAATTCGGTTTTCGGGAAGCTACTCTGCTTGATCAGGAAGCCGCCGTTAATTGGCTGATAAGTGAGATTTTGCCATTTGAAACAAATCAGGAAAGATATTTTAGTGCTTTGTTGCAATATTTCCGTGATTGGAAAATTGAACCACCCACTCCGGAACAAATCCAACGGCTCACAAGCTCGGCAGATTCTCGGTTCGACGATTCATTTGCTGAACAAATTTATCAGCGATTGCCACCTGATTCAGTTACTAAACTAACGGCATTATTGGAAAAACTTCAATTGGAAGATACCAGTCAAAAACTGAAAAACAAGGAAGAAAAAAGTAATTTAGGAAAAACATTTTCAAGTATTTCGGTTTTGACTTGGCTCAGAGGAGAACCCGACCAATTGAAACTCGAAACCGTTCGCACTGAACTCAAAAAGCTTTCCGTTCTGCGTGATTTATCACTCCCGACTGATCTCTTTAATAGTTTCTCCTTAAAAGTAGTCGGTCTTTTTCGCCGTCGTTTGTTGGCGGAAATACTCCCCGAAATCCGTCGTCATGCTCCCGCGCTACAAACTTCTTTGCTGGCTTCGTTTGCCTATCTCAGGCAACAAGAGGTGATTGATAATCTGATCGAGCTACTCCTTAATTTAGCTCACCATCTCAACCTCAAAGCCGAAAAAAAAGTGGTCAAGCAAATAATCGGGGAGATCAAACGGGTTGCCGGAAAACAAAGTATTCTCTTGCGGCTGGCCGAAACTGCCGTCGCCAATCCTGACGGAATCAATAAATTTCCGCGCAGCAAGCTGACGCGGTTTTAAAACAGCCGGGGTTGAATGCTCGTTATCGACACCCCTTGATTTTTGACATATTGCCTGATCACTTCTTCCGAAGCGTGAACTCCGACTGTTGAGACAAAATAACCGTCCGACCAGAATTGTCCACCCCACAACTGTTTTTTCACTTCCGGCATTTGTTTGAATATTTCGCGGGCCGTGATTGATTTAATGATTTGCACGATCTTTTTCGGACTATACATTGGTACTGACTGCACAAAGAAATGAACGTGGTCTTCATCAGTTCCAATCTCAAGAAAATCAATTTCATAGCGCAGCGCAATGTCTTCGCAAATTTCCTTGAGTTTCTCATCAACTTCTTTGGTAAATATCGCTTTTCGATATTTCGCCGGGCAGACGATGTGATACAGCAATATTGAAACGTTGTGTTGTTTCCGAATGAGTTCACTCATTCACACATTATATTCCGTAGCACAGCTACGTGTAGCGGCTTGCACACAGAAACACTCGGACTCGCACACAGCCAAATTTTCGGCTCACATTAAATAATAACAAGCCATCCTGTGGACTCGAATTATTTAATAATAGGCTCACATTATTTAATAATGGGCTTGCACACAGAGACTCCGGCTCACTTTATTTAATAATAAGATGATTGCTATTTCCATCCCTTTTTTGCTCCCGATAGTCAGCTTCATTCCAAACTTTTCTTGATCCCAAAAATCATTATTTTTATTTTTTTCATTTTTTTGAAAAAAGTTTGTTATGTTTTCCCATTTTTTTTCATATATCAATGAACCCCCTAAAAAATTAGAAATCTGGAAAAAGTTAAAAAAATATTTTCATCAGTCAGGTCAGTTCGGCTTTTTCGCGCGTTAGTATTTATAGAAAGATTTTTTTTCCGGCACAAAGGTCAAAACAACATTCTAGGCTTAAATGTTGTTTTACTTGACTTTAGCTAAATCTGACAGCTTGTTGCTAAAAAATATTTACTTTTTTTTCATTTTTCTTGTCACATTTGGATTTTTTTCAGGTTATAGAAAGTAGAAGAGCAATTTTTACTTTTTGAGGAGAGGGCGATGAGATTTCACACCAGGATAGTTTTAATTATCACTTTTGTTATTGGCTTATTTCACAACTTTGACAATTTTTACCAAAAAACTTGGCTTCGGTTTAGTCGTTCATTTATTATTGATAATTGCAGATTATCACAACGAATTCTTGCCGCAGTTTTACTTTTAGCGATGGTTTTACCGATGATCTTTTTTGGACAAATCAAAACAGTTTCCGCTAATCCAATTTCGGCTGCCCCGCCGGTTGAATTGCCTGCGGTGTTGACTGCTCCGCCGCAACCATTTCAGTTATCTTCCCAATTAGCAGATCACAGTTATCAGTTTTCCCGGAAGAATATTCCTTTGTTGTTCAATGTCTGGGATGATCTTTCGGGTTGGTTTAATTCCGAACCTCAAAGCGGTTGTCCGAGCGGGTTTACTTCGTTAGGTGGGATAATTACCTCTGACCCAACTGCCAGTGTTTTTGCCAACAAGATCTTTGTTTTTATTAGAGGAACGGATGGATCGGTTTATTATCAAACCTTTGACGGTAGTAGTTTTGCCGGTTGGTTTGGATTAGGCGGGGTCATTACCTCAAATCCGGCTTCAACGGTCAGTAATTCCACTCTTTATTTTGAAGCGACAGGAACGGATAACAACCGCTATAAACAGACAACTACTGACGGGGTTAATTTTTCAGGCTGGCAAGCCGGGGGAGTCACCAATACGACCAATCCATCGGTTAGTTATAGCGGACAAACCTATACCTTTGTTAAAGGAACAGGCAGTCAGCCGCCACTTTGTTATCAGGCGGTGACTCCGACTCCAACTCCGACCCCGACCATCACACCGACTCCGACTCCGGCACCACCCAATTCGACTCCGACCCAAACTGCGACTACTTTACCGACTTCCACTAATTTATCGAGAGTTCGATTAGCTCCGGTTAATCAGACAGGTGGAACGAGTTTGTATTCGCGGAACTTTGGTTGGGGAACAGGTTTAGCTGGGTTGTCAGGTCGTGGATTGGATGCGGGATTTGGAATTTCTTACAACTCATTAATCTGGACGAGAGTTGGAAACGATGTGGTTTTCAATCCGAATAACGATAATGTCACTCCGGGATTCCGCTTTGGATTTCCCGTTATTGAACCAAGTTACAGCGATCCTGTCACTAATAAAAACACTTATTTGATGGTCACTCCATCAGGAGGTCGAGTCGAATTCCGTCAAGTGACAGGTTCATCCGATACTTTTGAAACCGCTGATTCAAGTTATGTTCAACTGAAAGTCTTGGATGCCAATAACTTACAATTGACCGGAACAGATGGGACAAATGCTTTTTACCAACTCAAAAACGGAGCATTTCGTTGTCAGCAAATTAAAGATTCAAATGGTAATTACATTACTATTGACCACGATACCAACGGATTACTGCAATCAGTGACCGATACTTTAGGTCGTGTCATTTCAGTTAGTTACGATGCAGGCGGACAACCAATTGCAATCACTCAATCCCGCAGCACCGGAACATTCACTTTTGCCGGTTTAAGTTATACTAATCTCACTCTTTCAACCAACTTTAGCGGATTAAATCTAGTTGGAATTACTAATGGGGCAACGATCAAGGTTCTCAATAAAATAACTTACGCTGATGGCAGCCACGCAGATTTTGATTACAACAGTTACGGACAAGTCTGGAAAGTTTCCAATTATGCGGCGGATAATCATAAATTGAATCATGTTGCAACCAATCTGGATAGCGTTTCGGGCGCACAAACAGATGTTCCGCGCTGGACGGAGATGCGGAATTGGACAGAGAATTTTAATTTAGACAACTCAAATGTGGCTCAGGAAGTTGTGATTCCAATCGTTTATCAGGAAAACGCCGGCTTCATTTTGCCGAATGGTTCGACCGTGGCAGGGACACTTTTGCACGTTACTGCGCCGGATGGAACGATTTCTAAAACCTTTGTCGGCGGAACAGGTTCGGGATGGATGGAAGGCTTACCCGTTCTGACCGAAGATTGGGCAAACGAGAGCGGAAATTGGAATCGCAAACGCTGGAGTTATTCAGCTTATACCCAGGATGATGTAAATTTGGGCTATATTTTAAATCCGCGAACGATTGAATCAAAGATCGGAGATGTCGGCAATGTCCGCCGAACCACGATGGAATATTGGACACAATCAGGCAATTCAAATGCTGCGCTTTATGGCTTGGTCAAAGAAGTCAAAGTGTTTGATGCAGACCAAACCACCGTTTTGAAACGCTCGACCATCGATTACAATTTGGACAGCAATTATCTCAATCGCAGAATTATCGGGCTTCCGGCAAAAAGCGAACTGTATGACCAAGCCAATGTCTTAATGGCAAAAGTAACTTACGGTTACGATGAAGGAAACTTTTCGGGAACCGGACAAACAATTTCGGCAGTTCAACATGATGCGACCAATTACGGAGCAGGTTTTAGTTATCGCGGCAATTCGACTTCGACCACAAAATGGGATGTCACCGATCCGAATAATGGAAGTAAAGCCATTTCAAACTCCGTCAAATACAATATCACGGGGAATCCCGTTTCAGCACTTGACCCGTTGAATCGGGAAATCAAAATGAGTTACACAGATAATTTTGATGAATCTCCCATCAATCGAAATACTTTTGCTTATCCAACACAAATTACAGACCCTGCGGGAAACAGTTCAACGGTCAAATATCGTTATGATTTTGGCGCAAATGTTTATGCTCAAAGTCCTGCTCCCGCCGGACAAAGTGAAGGTAAAAAGACCCAAAGAATCTATGATTCACTTGGCAGATTAGAAAAGGAAATTGTTGTCAATACCGGAGCTTATACCCGTTACGAATATCCAACCAACGGGATTCAATTAAGAGTTTTCACAACCATTACCGATGTCAATAACAACGGAGCAGATTCAACTGACGAGGTTCTAAGTGAATCATTTTCAGACGGTGCAGGACGCACCAGACAATCACGCACGGAGCATCCGAACAGCGCGGGAGGTTGGAGTGGAACTTTAGCCGAATACGACATTATGGGGAGAGTTAAACGCTCAACCGTTCCGACTGAAATCAATTCCAGTTGGCAGCCAAGCGGAGATGATGC
>DAORIL010000488.1:0-5340 GCA_035438525.1 Pyrinomonadaceae bacterium | reverse complement strand
ATTATAAGCGTGCCAAAGCTACAAGTCTAGGAGTTCCCCTAAATATAGTAAATCCGCTCCCGCCCTTTATAATCGCCTTAAAGCCCGAAATTTCAATGGTTCAAGCCCGTTGTTTGCTTGACAAGCAACAGTAATCTTCGGTATTCTGATTGTTCGCGTTTTAGCGGAAATACTAAACAGAGTGATATTTATGACTACTTATTTTCCTAGTGGAAAAGGTTTAGCAGACAATCGTAAGTGGCTGGTAGTAGATGCCAAAGGTAAAACCGTTGGACGTCTTGCTACCGAAGTTGCACGTATTTTGTCGGGCAAAAACAACCCTCAGTGGACACCTTTTATGGATATGGGTGAACATGTCGTGGTTGTTAATGCTCGTCACGCAATTTTCAAAGGCTCAAAAAACGACCAAAAAATGTATCGTCATCACACGCTTTATCCGGGTGGATTGCGTGAAACTACGGTCAAGGATATGCAGGCTACAAAACCCGAAAGAGTTATTGAGCTGGCGGTTAAAGGAATGCTTCCGAAAACCAAACTTGGCAAAGCGATGGCGAAAAAATTGAAAGTTTATGCTGATGCCGATCATCCGCATTCTGCTCAAAAACCTGAAACAATTGAGATTGAAACAACCTAGAGTTGTTAGATAATAAAAAAATGGCTGATATTCAATATTACGGAACAGGTCGAAGAAAGACCTCAACTGCAAGAGTTTATTTGCGTCCCGGAAGCGGTGAGATCAAAGTAAATCGCCGCAGCTTTGAAGAATATTTTCCAAATGAAGCATTACGAATGATTATTCGTCAACCACTTCGCTTGACCGATACGGCTGCCAAATTCGACATTTTAGTTAATGTTGACGGCGGTGGAACGGCGGGACAAGCCGGAGCGATTCGACACGGAATCACTCGCGCTTTGATGGAATTTAATTCTGATTTACGCGCATCCTTGAAAAAAGCAGGTCTCGTAACCCGTGACCCGCGCAAGAAAGAGCGTAAAAAATACGGGCAAAAGGGCGCACGTGCTCGCTTCCAGTTCTCGAAAAGATAGTCCGATTTGGGAATTGGGAATTCGGATTTGGGATTTGATAAGAAATTTAGTTTTTTTATTAAAATCCGCAATCAGAATTCCCAAATCCTAAATCCATATTCCATTACCGCAAACTTTTGGTTTAACAACGATTTGCGGTGATTACATAAACCAAGGAGATAAAGATTTGGCTACAGTAACAATGAAAGAACTTCTCGAAGCAGGAGTTCACTTTGGTCACCAAGTTCGCCGTTGGAATCCGAAAATGAAAGAATATATTTTCGGTGAAAGAAACGGTATCTACATTATTGACCTGCAAAAGACCCAAAAATTATTCCGCGATGCACTTAATTATGTCACTGCGGCAATGACCGAAGCACCAAATAAAACAGTTCTTTTTGTCGGCACCAAGCGTCAAGCTCAGGATGCTATCAAAGAAGAAGCTGAAAGATGCGGACAATATTACATCAACAATCGTTGGTTGGGCGGTCTGATGACCAACTTCCAAACCGTGCAAAATTCGATCAAGAAAATGCGCGAAATCGAAGCGATGAAAGAAGATGGTCGCTTTGAAATGTTGACAAAAAAAGAACGTCTGCAAAAAGATAAAGAATACGAAGGTTTGATGAAAAACTTGGGCGGAATCAAAGATATGAAACGCTTGCCCGATATGCTTTTCATCATTGACGTTCGCAAAGAAGAAATTGCTGTTCTCGAAGCTAACCGCTTGAACATTCCGGTTGTGGCAGTAGTTGATACCAACTGCTCACCCGAAGGAATTGATGCAGTTATTCCGGGTAATGACGATGCGCTTCGTGCAATTCGCCTTTTTGCTTCGCGGATTGCTGATGCAATTATCGAAGGGAAACAAATTGCGACCGAAGGCGGAGTTGAACTCAATCAATCAACCGATGAAGCTGATGAAGCAGTTTCGATGGAAGAAGTTGCAGCTACTGTTCCTGCTGTGCCTAAAGAAGAAGCACCTGAAGAAGTGGTAGAAAAACCTGTTGCGGCAGAAACTGATGAAGTTGCAGCAACGACCGAAGAAGTAAAAGAGGAATCAACGGAAGCAACCGCTAGTTAGAAATCTTAAAAACTTTTATTCATCAAGCGTAGCTCCACTAAGTAAAAATTTTACGGGCTACGCTTTTTCATAGAAAAATTTTAGAAAAAGATATTGGAGTAAATTATGTCAGAAATTAAAGCAAGCGCAGTAATGGCACTCAGAGCAAAAACAGGTGCCGGAATGATGGAATGTAAATCGGCCTTGACCGAAGCTAATGGAAATGAAGAAGCTGCAATCGAAATCCTTCGCAAAAAAGGTGCGGCAACTGCCGATAAAAAAGCCAGTCGGGTGACTGCTGAGGGCGTAGTCGGTTCATACATTCACATGGGCGGAAAAGTCGGTGTAATGGTCGAAGTAAATTGCGAAAGCGATTTCGTGGCTCGCGGCGAAGAATTTAATCAATTGGTTAAAGATGTTGCGATGCACATCGCCGCTTTGGACCCGAAATATGTCAATCGTGATGAAGTTCCGGCTGATGTTATTGGCAAAGAACGCGAAATTTTGTTTGAACAATTAAAAAATGATCCGAAGAATGCAAACAAACCTGAAGATGTTTTGAACAAAATCATCGAAGGTCGTCTGAACAAATTCTATGAAGATTGCGTTTTACTTGATCAACCTTTTGTCAAAGAACCAAGCAAGACCATTGGTGATTTGGTTAAAGAAAAAGTTGCTGCGATCAAAGAAAATATTTCAGTTCGCCGTTTCACCCGTTACAAAATGGGCGAAGGAATTGAGAAAAAACAAGATGATTTCGCTGCCGAAGTCGCTTCAATGGTCGGCTAAATTTTAGTCTCAAGTCTCAAGTCCAAGGTCCAAAGTCAATTTGACTCATCGGACTTTGGACTTTTGACTATTGACATTAAGGCATTTAACAAATGAAATTCAAAAGAATCTTGCTCAAACTTTCAGGCGAAGCTTTGATGGGCGAACAGAATTACGGCATTGATACCAATGTGGCTGAATCTGTGGCTAAAGAAATTAAAGCAGTTCACGAATTGGGAGTAGAAGTAGCGATTGTGGTGGGCGGTGGAAATATTTTTCGCGGTGTTTCAAAATCCGCGGGCAATATGGACCGCGCTGCCGCTGACTATATCGGAATGTTGGCAACCGTGATGAACGCAGTGGTTTTGCAAGATGCGCTTGAAAAACAAAATGTCTTTACCCGCGTCATGTCAGCCATTGATATTCCGCAGCTTGCCGAACCCTTTATCCGTCGCCGCGCTGTCCGTCATTTAGAAAAAATGCGGGTTGTAATTTTTGCCGCCGGAACCGGAAATCCCTATTTTACGACTGATTCCGCCGCCGCACTGCGAGCGTGTGAAATCAAAGCCGAAGTTATTTTCAAAGCTACTAAGGTTGATGGAATTTATTCGGCGGATCCGATGAAAGACGCAACGGCGACCCGTTTTGAAACTATTTCCTATCAGGAAGTTCTGGAAAAACAACTCAAAGTTATGGACACCTCAGCTATTTCACTATGCATGGATAACAATTTGCCGATCATGGTTTTTAATATGAAAAAATCCGGCAATATTATCAAAGCAGTCAGCGGTGATACTTCTATTGGAACTTTGGTTGGCGCAAATAATTAATTGCGCTAAAATCTTTTGTAATCAATCAGAAAACCATATTGAGAAATTAAAACATTGAAAATTAAAAATTATGAGTTTAGAAGACGTAATCAAAGAAACGAAACCAAAAATGGAGAAAGTTGTTGAAGATTTTCAACGTAAACTTTCCAATGTTCGAACAGGTCGCGCCAATATCGGATTGTTGGATGATGTAGTGGTAGATTATTACGGTTCGCCAACTCCTTTGAACCAAATGGCTTCTATTGCCGTTCCCGAAGCCCAACTGATTACTGTTCAGCCTTGGGATGCTTCGCAGCTCGGAGCAGTTGAAAAAGCGATCATTGCCGCCAATTTAGGCTTAAACCCCTCAAATGATGGTAAGATTATCCGCCTTCCGGTTCCTGCTCTGAATGAGGAGCGACGAAAACAAATGGCTCGACAAGTTCACGAAATTGCTGAAGAACATCGGGTAGCTATCCGAAATGTTCGGCATCATTCAAATGATTTGTTGAAAAAGTTAAAAAATGAAAAGTTGATTTCCGAAGACGGCGAACGCGACGGACTCGACCAGGTTCAAAAATTGACCAACTCTTTCATTGCTAAAATTGATGAATATATGAAAGTCAAGGAACAAGAAGTAATGAGCGTGTAGAGATTTTGGATTTACGATCTTAGATTTTGGACTAGGGAAAGCAAAAGATTTTGCCTTCCCTTTTTTATTTAATCCGAACTAACTTTATTTAATAGTGAAAACATCATCATTAACTTCCGAATTAATCAAAATATCTTTGGCATTAAAGTTCGCATAAGCTGAGGCACCGCCTAGATCAAGCCTTTGTGAGAATTTTTCGTTAACCAGAACCCCATCAATTTCACGATACTTTTCGATTGCCACCGCAGTTTGGAGGAGGCGACCGTTCAATTCATAACTTGATTCGAATTCTTTGACCCGCGAATTTTTTTCGTCAACGAGGAAATCTGAATAATATCCTTCGGGAGAAGTGACGCGGAAACCTTTTTTCTTTTTAAACTTTTCCGGTAAAACAGAAACTATATATCCTGCTTCCTCGATTTTCGGCAAAATAAATAATCCAACCCGATTCATTGGCGGCAAAGTAACACCCGGCATTGATGAAGATGTATTTTGCCCATCAGAAACTTGTAAAAAATTGAAAAGCCCTGCTTGAATATCAAGCCGATATTTTTCGCCCGCTGTAATAATGGCAAAACCGGCCGGCAAACTAAAAGTTGAACCGGGCGCAGTCACATCTGCGGTTCCCCGTAAAACCAAGGTTTTAGCTTGGCTCAATTTTTCTCCGCCATGGGCCTTGAGGGTTGCTTTAGCTAATTCGAGCGATGCTGCATCAGTAACTGCGCCCCCTTGAGCCTTAACACAAACTGCAAATAGAACAATTGCAAATAATGCAAAATACTTTTTCATACTTCTCCTTAATAGATAAAAAATTACGAATTGACCTTTAAACGAAGAAAGAAGAGCGAAAGTTTATAATTTTTTCACTCTTCTTTAATAGACGTAAAAAGTAGTTAATTTGTTACCAATTAAATCTCAATGATAAATTAACCCGACGATTAGCGGAGCCGCCACCGCCGCCGAACATACCAAATCCACCACCGGTAGAAATTGATTGTCCAAAGAACGGCGAAGTAATGGAT
>DAORIL010000487.1:0-5341 GCA_035438525.1 Pyrinomonadaceae bacterium | reverse complement strand
AGAGAATTCCTAACTTTCCATCACCGATAACGGCAACTTTTGTTTCGGGAGCTACGTCAACCTGTTCTAAAATCCCGTAAGCCGCCGCTAACGGTTCAGTAAATACGGCTTGGTCATCAGAAACGTTGGCGGGAACTTCCAAAAGATTAACATTCGGTAGCGAAACAAATTCTGCATGTGCACCATCGCGGGCGTGAATGCCCAAAACAGTTCTGGTCGGACAATGCCGCGAATCTCCCCCAAGACAAAGATCGCAAGCTCCGCATCCGGCATTAATTTCACCAACTACCCGTTTACCAAGCCAACCTTTATCCGTTGATGATTCAACAATTCCGACAAATTCATGCCCAATAATTCCGCTAAACCCCGCATAACCGCGAATGATCTCAAGGTCAGTGTTGCAGATTCCCGACTTAGTGACGCGAATCAACGCTTCATTTTCGTTGGTTGGCTTAGGAACTTCGGCAAGTTTGAGTTTATTGTTAATAAATTGAAGTGCTTTCATAATTTCCGGCTTTTCATTTTAAACTAACAGTGCGAGTTTTAACATTTGCAGTAGAAGTTTTAACTGTTACACCATTAATTTTACCTTTAGCAGTAGAAATTTTAACTTTTACGGCGAAAGATTTACTTTTTACAGACTAAGTTTCAGTTTTTACAATAATAATTTTATTTTTCACAGTGAGAGTTTTACTTTTTACAATCAATTAAAGAACCTCAACACCTATGCTTTTAAGATATTCAAAAGTTGAATCATAAAACTCTGGTTTGCGAGTTTCATCTTCTAAACTACCATTTGGAATGACAATAACCATTCCTTGACGGGCTCTAGTCAACAAAACTCGATAGGCATTTTTCAAATAAATCTTTCTCTCTTCTTTTCTAATTTTATTCCATCGAGTGCCCATAAAAGACCAATGCTGCCAACCCTCATCAGTAAATCTAAAATCAGCATCCCAAGTTAGCCCAACCCAATCAAGTTCTAAACCTTGAATATGAAATTCAGTGGCAACATCTTCGAGATAATATGAAGAACGAACATCATCTTTTTCATTAAGAAACCAATTAACTGGATTAATTTCAGATTTTACAAAAATTCCTTCCGGTTTTAATCTTTCAGCTTGAGATGAAACGACTAATCCGTATCTTTCTGAACCACGAGCCTGAGATTTTAACCATTGTCTTGCTTTTGAAAGACTTCGGGTGATAACAATCGGATATTTTTTATTGACTGTTTCCAGAGTCTTTTGTGCTTCTGAAAGTTCTAAATCCAAAATTTGTTTGACTAACAAAGAAACATTTTCCGAACGAAATGACCGCATTGAAACAGATAGATGTAAATCTTTATTATAAGAGACATTTGGGCGTGATTTAATCTTTTCTGCAACTTTTTCAGTATTATATTCACTATCTGTTAAACGTGGTGAAATATAAATCTTCCAATCAGGATAGGAACGCTCTAAAGCTTCAATCCACTCGCTGATTCCTGCTTCGCCCGTATGAATTTCTTGTCCCCCACCTACCAAACAAACAATTACTGCCCAATCCTTATGACGATCTAAACACGAAATCAAAAATTCGGGCTCAGATTGGTTAAAATCTGCCTTTCCTTTTTTTTGTCTCATAAATTTAGTTGTTTGTTCTAAATTCCAGGCTCTTTGTGCTTCGTCAAATAAAGCAACATGTTCAATTGGGGATGCCGTTTCATCTTTCAAACAATCATCGCGAAAATGATGGACGTTTTGAATAAACATTTTGACTTTGCTTAAAACTTCGCCTTTTTTAACTTTTATTCCAGCCTCTTTTTGCCGCCGAACCTCATCGCGCGTAAGAGCCTCACGTAAAATGTCTACGAGTGGACCATTTCCTGAAAGAAAGACGCTATACAATTCGCTGTCTTTATCAAGATGTTGATTTGCAATGTTAAGACCAACTAAAGTTTTTCCTGCACCAGGAACTCCGGTTACAAAGCAAATCGATTTCGTTGAATGTTGTCTTGATTGGGTAATAATTTGGGAAACAGTTTCGGAAGTTTTACTAAGATTTATGGCACTCGCATCACTTCGGGAAATTTCATCTACACTATGTTTAGCATAAAGTGCCATTGCTGCCTCAACAATTGTTGGGGTTGGACAATATCTACCATTCTCCCACTCTTTTCTATCAATTTCCTCTCCATCACAAAAGGAAAGAATGTCTTCAATTAATTTTGGTAAAGTATCAATGGAACTTTTAATTGGAAATAATAGTTTATCGTTTTGAGGTGTGGTTGCAATAGTTTGGGTAAGTGTTTTTGCTTTGGTCGCAATTAAAATAGGTGCAATATATTGTTGATGGCTAGAATCATGAAAATTCTTCAAATCTAATGCATAGTCCCAAACTTGATCAATAGCATAATTAGTAAAGTCTGTTTCGCCAATCTTAAACTCAAGAACGAATATTACTGATTCAATCAATAAAACTACATCAATTCGTTGTCCCATTCTTGGAATTGAATATTCAAAATAAATCGAACCTTTATATTGAGCTAAAATCATTTTCAAAATGTGTATTTCAGCTAACCAGGCATCCCGTTGAGTTTGTTCAAGTGTAAAGTTATTGGCGTTTGCAAGTTTACCAAGAATATTTTCACTATCAAGAAGTATGAAATTTGTAATTGAATCTGAATAATATGAACGATTCATAACTTTAGTAATTTTCTAAACATGAGTATTCTCGAGCTAATTTATTGAAGTATTTCGATAATTGGAAGAAAAGAAGTTGCCTATTTTTATTACAAAATAATACTTCTAAAACAAAATTTTAAAATAAACCTAACTATGCGCGAATTTTACATTTACGCATAGTTTAATTCAAGTTATTTGGGGCTTTAGTGATTCCTAAATTGTAAAACAGTTAGTTGTTTAAATTGAGGACTGGTTGCCCCAAAGACAGATTTAACATATTTCTTGATCAAATTGGCAAGAACTATCACTCCATCAGTTTTGTTATAAAAAACTTGGTTGCGAACAATTCGCGCATTTTGGACGGCAACTGTTGCGTCAACTACTGCTGTATTTTTAGCTTGCATATTAAGCAGCATTGTTTCCAGCGTAGCGATCTTTAAATCGGTCTCATTCGGATTATATGCGCCTTGAGTTTTGAGTAGCGTGATGAGTTCGAAAAAATTAGCTACCCGATCATCAAAACCCAATTGCGAAGTTTTATTCCGCTGTTTTGGTTCGACGGGGTTGGTTGGCTCTGTTTCTTCGACTGTCTTTTCGGGGGCTCGTCTGCCTTGCAGTTTACGAACAATGGTCCGTAAATTATCAGCAAAAAGTGCATCATTGATATTAACTGCGGCGGCATTACTGATACGTGTCACCAGTTTCGGCAAAGGTTCAAATGCTGCTCCGCGCTCATTGATCGCCAATGTTTCAGCTGAATCTAAAGGCACAACGGCGGCAAAAGCAGTCTGTAAAGCTGTTAATTTAGTTTGTAAATTGGTCAGTTCGATCAAAGGATTATTCGGATCATAAGCGGAGCCTAAACCCGAAACGATTGAAATTGCTTTCAAAAAATTAGATAGATTTTTAGCGTGTCCTGTTTCTGACATTGAGTATCTCCTTAGGGGGCAATGGATTATTGAAATGTAGGGGGGATGGGGATAAGTTACTAGAACTAAAGGAGTTTTGTCAAGGTTTTTACTTTAAGGTTTAAGACTTTGATAAGTTTGAGGTCATTTGTGGATAATTTGGTATTGCATAGGGATAGAGGAGATTTAGGAAATTATTTTTTGATAAAAAGAGTTCTTGAACATCTCTCTTGATCCCCTCTATCCTTGTGCATTTTTTTAATTATCTAATTCTTCGCCTTTGTCCTGATAATAGAGTTTCATATCTTTTTCACTGGAAATTTTCCATTTTCCGCCGACTTTGGTCAGGATTAGTTGCTGCTGCACCGAACCGCGATTGATAACATCATTTCCGTCTTTATCAACTCCGGCAAAATCCCAGGTTTTATCAAAAGTGACGGTTGCTTTCTCGCCAGTCGGGTCAACCGAAACTTTCATATTAGAGATTTCAATATCAATCTGATCGTATTTTTTATAGGCGGGTTCTTTACTGGCACGAACCTTGGCTTTACTGATCTTTCCGCCTTTGTAATAGTCAACCGTGTCGGCATAACTGCTTAGATTTGTGTCCAGATTATGATTTTCTGCCGCCGCTTTCCAACCATAAATAGCACTTTCAGCTTCTTTTTTGGCTGTTTCGATTTCCGCTGGTTTCAAAGTTGGTTTTGGAGTTGGGGTTGCCGTATTCCAATTGGAATTAGCGTTTGCATTGTCCGTAGTATTAGCATTTGCAACATTGGGAGTTGTATTAGAATTTGGAGTAGTATTTTGGACAACAGGCGTGGTTGGTTTTAAGAAGATAAATGCACCAACTGCCCCGACTGCAACAAGTGCGACCAAACCAAATAATGCCAGTAAGATAAAAATACCTGCTTTAGATTTCTTCGGCGGCGGAGGCTGAACATTTGTATTTGGATTAGTCGGGTAGCTTTGCTGCTGCTGCGTTTGCGGTTCCTGAAGATTAAAACGCATTTGATTACGTTCACCTTTGATGACCGTTTCCGGTTCATTCCAGGTTTCAGTTGGATTTTGCGTAGTTGAACTGACAAAATTTAACGGATTACCGTCTTGCAAACAAAACTGCAAACTATCATCTGTATATGTCGTTTGGCATTGTGGACAAATTTTCATAATTTTAAACTAAACATTTGGAATCCAAAATTCTCCTTTTGGAGTATCTACTTTTTGCAATCCCATATTTTTCAGATCGGCTTCTTTAACGCCCAAATAAGTAAAGTGCGGTTCATCGCCTTTGACCGTGCGGAACCAGCCGTGATTGCCCATTATCTGGCGGATCTTTGTATCCTGAAACTCATTAGCATCAAAAGCCAGCATTGAAAGATGTTGCGAAGTTCCGGGGGCGGCAACTGATGAAAGTATAGTCGCATTAAAAAACGTATTGAAATAAAGTCCTTGCTGTTCAAGCTCTAAAACTTGTTTGACCTGCTCATTCATTGGTAATGCTTTAAGTTTATTGACCTGTTCATCAGTCAATTTTCCTTTACCTTTCCAATGTTCACAAGCAGGATCAAAACGTGATTTCCAGAGCCGAACCGTTCCGCCAAAATCACGTTTTGAGGCTTCTGCCCCATCTCGCGGAGTAATTTTCAGTCCTTGCGATTTGGCTTCTTCAATCGCGGCAAGTAGGGCTTTCATCGCGTCAGCTTGCAGTTGAACCGGCGCGCCATCAATAGTTTCAGTGGATGATTGCAGACTGTTTTGAAAATT
>DAORIL010000486.1:0-5414 GCA_035438525.1 Pyrinomonadaceae bacterium | reverse complement strand
GATATTTAATCATATCGTCTCTTTTGGAAAGTGCTTTCATCTCATTTTTATCAACTTCAGAAAGTTGTTTGTCGAGTTCAGCAAAACAATCACCTAAGTCTTTGGGAATATAGATATTATTAATTTTTTCAGCGACTAAACGCTTTTTAATGGCTTCGCGGTATTCACGGTCCTGTTGTATTTTTTCTTGACGAGCCAATTTGGCATTTTTGTTTCTAAAGAAAAAGTGTTCTTCAATATAATATTTTTCAAATTCAGGTATTAGTTTGTCGGTATTGAACTTATTCGTTTCAAAAAATGTCCGTATCTTGTCTTTTGGTAAATCATCGGAAATATCTAAATTCTCTATTACAAAACTTCCGTCTCGAAAAATCATTCCGCTAATCTTAAATCTGTAAATTTTATATAAATCATAATCTTTTCCAAAACTTTCGGAGGTCTTCATACCTAAATAACTGGCTATTCCCTGTGCTGTATCCAAACCATTACTCATTTTGGGAAATTCATAATTGTAGGGCGATTCAATCATCTCTGTATCAACCTTATTAAACTTACCTTTGTCTTTAATTTGTAGATAAATTTCACTAAAAGGCATAGATTTAATGAAGTCTCCCTTTTTCAAATCAAATAAATGGGTTTGTTTTTTTGAGTCAGTCAGATAGACAACATCATCAACATTAAACAAAGCAAAATCAGCCAAGAATTTATCCTGTTCGCTTATTCCTTCTTTAAAAACTCGTTTATACTTTCCTTTTCCCCAATTACTTTTCTCTTTATCGACTACTTCATCAAAATTATTGAAAACTATTTTGCACCGCTCTTTATTTAAATCACATCCGGTCATTTCCGAGGTAGTAAAACTTTTGAGAAACTTCCCTTTTTTATAAATATTGACGCTTTTCAAACCTTCTTTTTTTTCATCGGAAAAAAGTCAATCAAATAGAAAATCATTTCACCGTCATTGCTTAAAATCAGTTCATTGTTAGCTCTGTTAATCGTGTCAAAAGCTCTTTCAAGTTCGTATAAAGGCTGAGAATTTCCTACTTTATAAACGTAAGTTTTGCCTCTCAAAGAAGGCGATTCATTATCGTAAGGAATTGTTTTCAGATAATATCTTTCGTTTTGTGAATAAACGGTTGCAATCGTAATGTGCGAACTAATTGTTTGAGCAATAACTAATGAGTTTCCGATAAAAATTGCAATTAATAAAATGAGCGTTTTCATACATTCCCTTCAACATCCTGCCCGAATTGCAACAAATACCCATTGTTGTCATAAATCGCAAACTCGCGCATTCCCCATTCAAAAGTTTCGATTTCGTAGCAAACTTTGGCTTTATCTTTTAGCTCATTCCAAAGCGCATCAACCTCATCCACATTAAAATAAAATGAGCCGGTAAAACCGATCTTGTCGTATTTTGTGTGTTCATTTGGTTTTGCCAACATAATGGCAATATCATCTTTCGAGAGCGCCGCCCATCCCCAATCTTCGTTTAATTCGCCACAGGTAAAGCCTAAAACTTTAGTGTAGAAATCAACCGTTTCGTGCAAATTTTCTGTCCACAGCATCGGACGTAAGCTGTTTATTTTCATACACTCTCAGTTTTTTCAACGGCGAATATAACATCAAAAAAGGCTTCTGAGCAAATTACTCAAAAGCCTTTATTTATCGGTTGTAAATAATAATTGAAGAGATAAGATCCTTAAATATGCGTTAATCTCTTTTTTCATAATGCTCAATTTGATGACAGTTTGAACATAGAATTTCGCATTTTTCTATTTCATTCAAAATAGTTTGAATTGATGCGCCACTACGAATCATATCAGCCACATTAAAATCCTTTTGGTTAGGATTAGAGTGATGGAACTCCAAAGCCCTAAAATCCGAAAAATCGCAGCGTTCACAAGCTAAACTTTTCTTATACTCATCTAGCCACTTTCTTGTTTTCTTGCGTCTAATAACTCGGACAGATCGCTTACAATCCTTACATTTTTGGCGATAGTAAGTTTTTCCTGCTATAACCTTACAGACTTCAAATGAATCATCCGTTTTTTCCTGTTGGCAATATTTACAAATTTTCATTTTGAATAGATTTTCAAAAACAAAAAAGCGACCATTAAAGTCGCTATTTTATTAGTCGGGGCGGCAAGATTCGAACTTGCGACCTCACGGTCCCGAACCGTGCGCTCTACCAGGCTGAGCCACGCCCCGTTAGGTAAATTAAGAGTTTAAGTTACTGCGCCTCGTTAGTCAAACTTGCCTCTTCTTTCTTGCCATATTTATGTTTTAAAAATTCAATGATCGGCGGCAAAAGTGATAAAAAGACCACGACAATGACAACTTTTTCGATATGGTCTTCGAGTTTGATTCCAAGCGCATTTTCGACCACGCCGCCCAAGAAATATCCGGCTAAAACCATCGAAAAAATCCATAGAAAACCGCCAATCAGGCTATACATCAAAAATTTGCTGTAAGGAAATTCTGAGGCACCAATCACAATCGGAGCAAAGGTGCGGACAATCGGCATAAATCTGGCCAAAATTACGGTTTTTGCGCCATATTTTTCAAAAAATGTTTTTGCTTTTTCAACCCGGCTGGGTTTAAATATCCAGGAATCTTCACGATTAAAAAGCCGTTTACCCATAAAACGACCTGTCCAATATCCGGTATTATCGCCCAGGACCGAACCAACAAAAAATGCAATCAAAATATAGATAACATTGAGTTTATCCGGTAAAGTTTTTGCCATTAAGCCTGAAACTACCAGCAATGAATCGCCGGGTAGAAAAAATCCAATCGCCAAACCTGTTTCGGCAAAAATAATGAAAAACAATCCAAAATAAACATAGACTCCGAGTATATTTAACAAGGTTTCAATCAAAACCTTTGGATTGAGATAGTGCAAAAATTCTTTAATTGTTTCCATAAAAAAACACTTGACCAATTAGCCAAATTTTTAATCCTATCAGATTCTAATAAAAGTAAAAAGTGAACAATAATCTGACGATTCAGCCCTCATTCTTTATCTTTTGTTCTTTTCTACCACCCGTGTTCGCCAATCAGAGGCACAAACGCACATCCGCCAAAGTCCTCGGTTTGGTAACCTCGATTGGTTCGAGTAACACGGATAAGCCGTTGAGATTGTTGGTCTTGCCCGATTGGAATAACGAGTTTGCCGCCTAATTTCAGTTGACTCAATAATGGTTCAGGCATAGTCGGACCACCTGCGGCAACCAAAATTCCGTCAAACGGTGCATAGACTTCCCAGCCGATTGTTCCGTCACCGCAACGCAAAACAACATTGTGAATTTTAAGTTCATTGAGCCGATTCTGTGCTTCGGTTGCAAGCTGCGGAACTCGCTCAATCGCATAAACCGAACGTGCAATTTGGGAAAGAATTGCAGTTTGATAACCTGAACCTGCTCCGATCTCCAAAACTCTGGCAGTTGGCGTAAGTTCAAGCAATTCAGTCATTTTCGCCACAATATAGGGCTGTGAAATGGTCTGATTTCCGGCAATCGGGAGCGCATTATCAGCGTAAGCCTGTGATTTGAGGGCAGTTGGCAAAAAAAAGTGTCGCGGCATCACAGACATCACGCTTAGGACTTTTTCATCCTTGATTTTGTAATGTTCCTGCAAACGCTTGATCATTCGTTTGCGCAGAATTTCAAATTCATCCAACATTCGATTCTAAATTTCAAATTTCCTTTTTTGAAATTAACTTATCCAATTTTTTAATTCTTCCAGTGCCTTGTAATTGGTCAAATCAGCCCGCATTGGAGTTACTGACACAAAACCTTCTGCAACGGCTTCAAAATCTGTGTTTCCGTGCGCACGAAAACCTTCGCGCTGTTCACCGATCCAATAATAAGATTTGCCCCGCGGATCAATATGTTCAGAAACGATCGGACGCGCCATTTTGTAACCTTGGGTAGTTAAACGAACGCCTTTCGGAACACCTTTTGGGATATTGACATTAAGCAAAGTTTCTTTCGGGATCCCTTCGGCTAATGCCTTAATAGTCAATTCTTTAGCAACTTTCGCTGATTCGGTAAAATCATGACTGCGACCAACTGCCAGACTAAAAGCCAATCCGGGAACGCCTAAAATTGTTGCTTCAAGTGCGCCCGCGACAGTTCCCGAATAAGTGGCATCGTCACCCAAATTTGGTCCGTGATTAATACCGGAAGCGCAAATATGGGGCATCTGTTCGGGAGTTAAAATTTGATTTAAAGCCAATAAAACACAATCAGTCGGGGTTCCGTCAACCGTCCAATGCCGTTCATCAATTTGGCGAATCCGCAAGGGTCGCGCCAAAGTCAAACTATGTGACGCGCCACTCATTTCCGAAGCCGGTGCAATCACATAAATATCACCAATTTCACTCAAGGCTTTTTCGAGTTCGGCAATTCCTTCGGAATGAATCCCGTCATCGTTGGTTATAAGAATCCGAACTTTTTCTGATTTCATAAATATAAAGTTTCAAAATCTAAAAAAACAAAGCGCAATGCGTAACAGTTTATCTAACCTATCACGCATTACGCATTAAAACCTAAATCAAAAAAAATCTTTTAATCTTTATTATTAATTGGAGCCGGAGCATTATTATTGTTCATCGGCGCACGCATCATTCGATTACGTTTTTTGTTGCGTTTACGAGCCATTGCCGATTTTAATTTTGCTTTTTGTCCGGGTGGAATAAAGTGAGCGTGTTTTTTTAAATCTTTAATAATCTCTTCGGTCATTACTTTGCGCTTAAAACGACGTAATGCACTCTCGATTCCTTCATTGTTATTTACTGAAATATAGGCCATTTTCTTCTCACCCCCTTTTAGGCATAAAATCTTGCTGTCAGAGCAAACTATTATTAGACACTTTTTTGGAGCAATTGGTCAAGTTTGGTGGTATAAAAAATAAATCGTGAGCAATATTTTTACTCACGATTTATTTTTTTGATGTTCTTAAACCCTATGATTTAGCTTTAAGAGTTTTTTCTTTCTTTTCGCGTTTGATGCCGCCAATCTGAACTAGGTTTTCACCTTTGATTTGATTTTTCTCCATCACCATTTGTTGATAGAGTTTACGCATCATTTGCATTTCTTCGGCGGCAGTTTTTGGACCTTCCATTTCAGGTTTGTTTGGACGGCTTAAATCAACTTCGTTAAGAACCAAATTGTGTGATTTGTCACCCAATTCAACCTCTTTACCGCGAGCAAAAACTTCGTGACGACCGTGTTCTTTATACCATTGAGCCACAGTTGCATTTTGGTGCATATGTTCAATGATGTTTCTCCAACCGATTCCGGTGTTATATGCACAGAAGGAAATTTCGCCTTCTTGTGTTCCATAAGGAATGATACACATTTCGGTGCGGCGGAAATCGTAATTGAACAGATCCTGGAACCACATTCCGG
>DAORIL010000485.1:0-5439 GCA_035438525.1 Pyrinomonadaceae bacterium | reverse complement strand
AAGTAGCTAATAATGAAAGCCATGGAATTTGTTTTTTATTTTTTTCCAAATAATTTTCGCCGATTTCAATTACTTTTTTATATTCGCCTTGATTAAAAAGGGAACTGGCAAATGCCCTTAATGCCGAATGATTTTCCTTGTTTTCCCGCCAATATTTTTCTGCTAAATTACCTGCTTCGACAAAATTTCCGCCTTGTTCGAGAATAATAAAATTACCGGTTAAAATAAATTCTGAAATCGGATCAATTTCGGAGGCTTTCTTGATCTCTTCCAATGCTTCCGTATTATTACCAATGGCGGTTAATAATTGTGAATAACGGTAATGGGCAAATGCATCGTTTGGCTTTAATTGGATCGCCCGTTTTAGATCATTTTCCGCTCCGCTCCAATCCCAATCGCCGATAAATTTTATCCAGCCCAAAATTGAATATGCTTCAGCTGAATTCTCATCCAAATTCAGAGCTTTTTGGGCGGCGGCTTTGGCTTTTGAGTAATATTCGAGGCTTTCCTGATTGGATAATCTTTTACCTTGTGCAGCAAAACCTTCGGCTAAACCAGAGTAACCGAGAGCAAAAGTAGGATCGAGCGTAATGGATTTTTGAAATTCGTCAATTGCTTTTTCGTTGCGTTTCGGCGTGTCTTTGTCTTCCAAAATCATTTTGCCGCGTGTGTATGCCTGTTTAGCTTCGTTTGAATTCGGCACTTGATTTGCCGAAGAAGTTTTGTCATTTCTGCCCCAAAACGCGTAAGTTGTCAGCGAAATCAGAACTAAAATAAAAATGGAAGCAAAGATCCAACGAGTTTTTTTGGCGACAATTTTGGGTGTAATAATTGAATCTTGAGAATTAGAAATATCTGAATCCGCTGAAATTATTGTAACTTCTGCCACAAAACGATACCCGCGTTTGGAAACGGTTTGGACAAATTTATTATCACCGAGAGCTTTTCGCAAAAGTGAGACGGTGTAATTGATATTTGCTTCTTCGACAAAAGTTTCGTGCCAGACTTTCTCCAACAATTCTTCACGCGAAACTATTTCACCTTGTTTTTCGATCAGCAATTTAAGAATCTGCAAAGCCTTCGGCGGAACCGAAACAAGCTCGTCGTTTTGCCATAGACTAAGCTGTTCCGCATCCAAACGAAAATCGCCGAATATGTATAATTGTCTGATTTTGTTAGACATAACCCAACCAAATAAAAAACAAATATTTTTCAAAGGATTATTTTAGCAACTCAAAGATAGTATGTTAGTCACAGTTTCGCAAGATAATAGAAATTTGAGGAGTTAAATTATGAAAAGATCAATGATAATTTTAATTGGATTAATAATGGTATTTGCTTTCAGTTTGAATTCATTTGCCCAAAACAAAGCGAAAGCCAAATCGAAAACAAAGATTGCTAAACCTGTTTCAAATCCAACATATATCGGTGAAACGGAAAAGAATTTGTCTAAAACTAAAAATGCTCAAGACAAAACCGAAGCCTCAGTTTTTGAGCCGAATGATTCAAATACTTGGATTGAGGCACATGAATTTGACGTTGCATTAACAGGTAAAAGTAAGTCGAAAGCAAATACTGTTGTTCAAGGCGAAACAACCAAAAAGCCCGTAGTTTTTGAGGATGTAATCATTTCATCAAAAACTTCAAAACCAAAGCGTAAACCAACAAAATCAACCACTTCAAAACGCAAACCTAACTAAAAATGGGAGAAAAGAATAAGAAAATTTCTCCCAATAAAAAGTTTTATGTCGAATCAAATGGTGCTTTGCTCAATGTGGCTTCCCGCGAAAATGATTCGGAAAGATATACGATTGCCTTGAGCAATTACGAATTGCGAAAACCCGATATTTTTTGTTGGTCGGCAGATTCTCAGGCAATCGGAATGTTTATCGTTCGCGGAATTCCTTTCGATGCAAGCGGTTACGAGAGCGTGAAAACAAATTATTGGCTCGGAATTTGGTATCCGTTTGAAAATCAATTCTTTACTGTTCATTTTCCAGAGCAAGTAGATTTGGAAATAAACTACGAACCGATTGATTCAATTGAGGTTTTAGCTGCCGAGAAAACAATTATTTGTTCGATCAAAGGCAAAGAATTCAAACGTGTTCAAATGCCGAAAGAGCCAATGCTCTCGATTTGGGAAAAGGAAAAACAGAATTTAGAAAGCCTTGAAAGCAAATCAATAGATCCGAACAAAAAAGAATGGACTTGGAATCATAATTCCGAGGGTTACGAGGGTGTAAGTCTTTATAGCGATGAGGTTTTATGGTTTTCGCATACACATAATCCGCACTCAGGCGGAGCGGCACAAGAACAAAGTTTTGCAGATTTTTTAGCCAACGGAGCCTGTTGTTTTATTCCCAATGAATTTAGAAAAGAACTTTACGAAGCAGTTAAACGAATCGCCGGAGACAAGAAAAAATAATGAATAAATTTCTATTTTTCATCATCTTAACACTAAGTATTTCAGCATTTACAATCGCCCAGCCGAATCGTGAAGGTAAAGTGGACGACGGGTTTACCTGGTTTGAAACGATGCCGACCTTTTCGCTCGATGCTACTCAATCCAGAGTAAATACGGGTTGGTCGCTGCGTTCAACCCTCAGATTTATTGGTGAATATGCCGATGGCAGCCAGATCAAAATTGATGTCGTCAAAGGTGGTAAAACTTTGCAGACAAACACCTGCAAAGGCGGTTCGTTTCATAAACCTGCCAATTATAAAGGCGATAGTTTTATGTGGACTGTAGCGTGTTGGAATAAATCCCAAAATACTTTGGAAACGGGATTGTTCGATGTCAAAGTTTATTCAATTGTCGGCGGAACGGAGAATTTAGTCCGCGCTTATAAAATTGATGTCCGTAAGGTTGATCGCGTAAAAGGAAGCGTTCAAAAACCCGAACCCGATTTCCCCGAATATTACATAAATCGTCACGCCGAAACTCCAGTTGCATTTATCTACTTGCGTCCGGCTGTTAGTTACGGCTATACCCAGTGGGTTGCTCAGAGCGGATTGACAAATCCAAATCAAATCGAAGTTCATTTCAATTATTCGCCGATAGTTTCAAACGGTTATCCGGTCGGAACAGGAGTTTGCACAGTTGATGGAAAACTGGTCACGCCAACCGATGCCGAAGGATTGATGAACACTAAAAATCGGGTCTTACATTTGAGAAATTATACAGCAACTCATACCGACCGCACTGCACCGCAATACCAAAAAGGGGTGGTTTATAAAGACCAGATTGCCTTTGATTCGATCGGAGTAAATCTTCCAATTGTCTGGAACAATGAGGACAATCGCTTTCTGCCATCACTACATAAATTCAAGGGAAATTGGGAATGCAAGATCATGAAAGATACGGAAGTAATTCGGACTTTTCGCTGGAAAGTCGGCAATGACGGTTTGCCTGTTTTGCATCCCGAACAAGCTAATGGAAACATCAATCTTTACTACAATGCGTTTTTGGTTGAAATGGAAATTCCGGCAGGCGGCAGTTCATTGGATAATAGACTAATGCCGGTTTCTGCCGACAACGGATTTTTCTATGGTATCCCATTTTCTACCCCCGAAGGAAAAGTGATGGGAACAAGAATTCCGAAAAAAGGAAATCCGTTTCCAATTCCTTCAAACATGGTTAAGTAATCTTTCAACAATAGGAGAATTAAAACAAATGAAAATAAATTTCTTTTTGGCTGTTATTATCTTTTCGGTTATAGTTTCGGGTTGTGGAATGCTTGGTTCAAAAGAAACCGCTTCCAATAAAACAACAGATAATAAAGCCGCAAATTCGGCAAAAAATACGGCTTTGCAACCCGCCGGAGAACCAAAACTTTCCGAAGCAAAACCGCCTTCATTTCAAAGTTCGGCACCTGATACTAACGAAGCCGTGAAATTTCCATACAGTGAATTTCCCAAGGTTGAAACGACAGCCAAAGCGGGCGAATATGTAATTGTGCCTTCTTACAATTGGATAAAAGATGCAGCAGAAAAAGGCGTTGATTCGACCAGTTTTATCTGGTATGTGCAGAAAATGGCACAGCCCGATAAAGAAAATTCTGAAATTCAATTTATGTCCGAACGCAGGAAAGTTCCGAATGCCTATATTGTGGCGATTTCGCCAGGACAAAAAGCAAAAGTTGGCGACATCTTATTAA
Source organism: Pyrinomonadaceae bacterium (assembly GCA_035438525.1). Taxonomy (GTDB): domain Bacteria; phylum Acidobacteriota; class Blastocatellia; order Pyrinomonadales; family Pyrinomonadaceae; genus JAIBCC01. The sequence goes on along the minus strand of DAORIL010000485.1, from coordinate 1,282 downwards.
CTTGGTGGCAAACGGGTTCGGGAATACAGCGGGCAATTGTGGTTGATGATAAAGACCCGCTTTCGCCGATTGTTCGTTACCTTGATATTGATTATGACAATCCCGCAAAATCGCGTGATAACGTCACGACCATCGGCAAAATGGATGAAAAAATTGTCGCTGATTCATTCTTCAAAATCAAAGATTGGGATGCCGGAACTACTGTTGCGGTTCAAGACGGGGCAAATTTGAAAAAAGGTCGCGTGATTCGGGTTGCGGATGATAAAGTGTTGGTTTTAGAAGGGGTTGGAAAATTAAAAGTCTATCCAAAATCAGCCTGTAAACCTGTGGCAATTACGCCAAATGTCAAAGAAGGCGATCGAGTAAAAGTTCCGTTCGTGGGAAATTTTAAGGACGCAACCGTTTCCAAAGTAGATGCAAAAATCGGGCGAGTTTTCGTTAAATTCGACGGACAAAACGATGAAAAAGCAATTCCGTTTGGCGATGTAATTAAATAAACTTAACGAGTTGAAAAAATATACGAAAATAACAAAATACTGTTGTAATCATCATCCTACGGCAGATCGGCAAGCATCAGACGACTGGTGGATTCCATCACATTATATAAGAGGACTTTTCCGTTTATTGAAATAAAATCATTATCAACAGTTCCGGATATTTTGTAGTCCCCGGGAACATCTTTTATTTGTTGGTCGGCGAAATCGTAGATTTTCAATTTAACATTTTGGTCGGAACTGCGGGAGAGAAAGTAAATCCCCGTTTTGGTGATTGTCCATCTGCTAAAAAATCCGGCGGCGGTAAATTCCGGCATGAACTCTTCGGCGCCACCTTGCGCCGGAACGCGCCACATCTGGTCGAGAATGTTTTCTTTGGTATAGAAAACGGTTTTGCCGTCGGGCGAGGGGAGGGCACGGTAAGCCCCGTTTTTGGTGATTTGTAGGGCTTCGCCGCTGCCGTCGGAATTCATTCTCCAAATATTTATTTCGCCCTCGCGGGTTGAAGTAAAATAGATAAATTTGCCGTCTGGGCTCCACGCCGGAAAAACATTCTTCCCGACTTCCGGCGAAATGCGCCTCGGCACTCCGCCTTCAGCCGAAATTGTATAGACCGCGAAATCTCCGCTAACTACTTCGTTAAATTCGTTAAAGGTAATAAACGAACCGTCGGGTGAAAACTGTGGTGCGCCCACATCAAACGGTGTATCCGTGATTTGCCGCAAATTTTTGCCGTCGGCATCAATCATCCAGATTTGATAAGTTTTCCCACGCTTTGAGTGAAAAAC